>NZ_JBIBGE010000008.1:0-209374 GCF_042956345.1 Pseudomonas sp. NPDC008258 | reverse complement strand
AGGACACCCCGACCGAAGTCGTGGCCAAGCTGACCGCGTCTGCCGAAGCGACCGAAGGTGGCACCATCACCTACACCGTGACCCTGACCGGCCCGAATGGCCTGCCGATCAACAACCACGGTGCACTGACCTTCACCCTGGCGGACAAGACCGTGATCAACGTGGCGGCCAACGCCACCACCGGTTCGGTGACTGTTGCGGCGCCGGACAACCCGTACATCGGCCAGACCACCATCACCAACACCCTGGATTCAGTGGGCGGTGCCGGTGCGAGCAGGTTCGAGCAACTGACCCTGGATAAAACCTCGGTCAACACCATCGTCAAGGACGAAGCCGGTGTGGGTACCTCGGGCCCAGGCAACCTGGGAGACGTAACCACCGTCGGCATCACCGGCACCACTTCGTTGACTGAAGGCGAAACCGGTCGCTACACGCTGACCTTGAGCAACCCGTCCAAGGCTGAGGTAACCATCACCCTCAGCTACAGCGGCACCGCCAGGAATGGTGAGGACTTCAACGGTGTCACCACCGTGAAGATCCCGGCCAACAGCAGCGGCACCACGTTCGACATCGCGACCATCGACGACAAGCTGGTCGAGGGAACCGAGAACTTCGTGGTCAAGATCGAGACCGCCACGGGTGGCAACTTCGAGAACCTGCAGGTCGACAGCAGCAAGTCGAGCGTGACCACGGCCATCCTCGATAACGACCACCTGCCAGTCTCAACGGGTGGTGCTGTGACCGGTGTAGAAGACACCGATTACATCTTCAACTGGAGCGATTTCAACGTTACTGATGCCGACGGCAACACCGGCCTGTTCGTGACCATCACCTCTATCCCGGCTGATGGTGCATTGAAGTACTACAACAGCAGCACGGGTACCTGGCAGAACGTTACCGTCGGGCAGGTGGTCAGCCAGGCTGACATCATTGCCAAGAACCTGAAGTTCGTACCGGCCCTCAATCAGTCTGGTGTCGATGGCTACGGTGGCACGGGTATCGGCAATAAGCAGGCTGATTACGCGCAGTTCAAATACAAAGCCAACGACGGCACCAACCTGGGCAGCGAAGTGACCATGAAGGTCGACATCAGCCCGGTTGCGGACCAGCCGACGTTGATCATTGGTAGTACAGATGTTGTATCCAAAGGCCTGACCAAAGAAGTCTGGACCACGCTCAAGAACCTGGGTACTGGCGGTAACGGTATTACCGGCGAAGAGCTGAAGACTGTATTTGCCAACTCCGGCAATGCCAGCTCCAGCGGCACCGTCACCAACGTGCAGTCCGATGGCAGCGTTAACGCGGGTTCAGGTTCGAAAACATCGGGCCTGATCTACCTCGAAGCCGGCAAAACTTACACCTTCAGCGGAATCGCCGATGACAGTCTGGTGGTGACTGTGGGTGGCAATAATGTGGCCTCGGCAACTTGGGGCGCAGGCGGGCAGATTTCCGGTACCTTCACGCCGAAAGCCAGTGGTTACTATCCGATCGAGGTCTACCATGCCAACCAGTCGGGTCCAGGCAGCTATGACCTGAATATCCAGGCAGGTTCGGGTGCTGCTGTCACCGACCTGAGCAGCGGAAACATCCCGCTTTACCAGAGCGTGGCCGAGATGGTCAAAGCCGGCCTCAGCGTATCTGACCTGCACACAGTGAATGGACAGAGCTACTACGATGGCTACAAGCTGAACGAAGGGCCGGAGAATGGCACCGTCAAGCTGGTGGGGATATCCACCAACCTGACCGATACCGACGGTTCCGAAAATTTGGTTGTCAAGCTCAGCGGGATTCCGGCGGGTTCGGTGCTCAGCGATGGTGCTGGCCATACCGTTACCGTCGGTGCGACTGCGGTCGATGTCACCGGCTGGAACCTCGGCGGCCTCAGCATCAAGCCACCAGCGTATTACCATGACGAGTTCGTGGTGAAAGTCACTTCGACTTCCACCGAGAGCGTCGGCGGCAGCAAGGCTGTCAATGAAGACAGCTTCAAAGTGACGGTGCACCCGGACATCTACAATCCGGGCAACCTGACCAGCGACAACGACACGTACACCGGCACCATTAACAGCGACATCATCGTTGCAGACGTCACTGGCCTGCACGTGACGCCTGGTCAGGACTACAACCTGGCATTCATCGTCGACACCTCCGGCAGTATGGAGACCAGCGGTGTCAATGCGGCGCGTAACTCGCTGAAGTCGGTCTTCGAAACGTTGGCCAACAGCGTCAAGGGCGCGCAGTCGGGCACTGTGAACATTCTACTGGTGGACTTCTCTACCCAGGTGAATAGCACGCTTTCGATCCGCCTGGGCGATAGCGGTGCGCTGGATGCGCTGTACAAGGCGCTGAATGCCATGTACGCCGGCGGTTCGACCAACTACGAGGATGCGTTCAAAACTACCGCGAACTGGTTCCAGCAGTTGGTGAATTCGGGGAACACTGGCACTCGCCAGACGTTCTTCATCACTGACGGTGAACCGAACGTCTACCAGAGCGGAGAACGTCCCGATCCGACTTTCTACAACTCCAGTTACACTTTGGACAGCGTACTCAAGTCCATCGACTACAAACTGGGCGACGTAGTGAAAAACAAGATGGTGGGCAACAACAACCGAATCAGTATCGACGCCCAGGGCAATCTGACCGCCGAGTACAAGAACAATAGCGGTTCGTGGCGTAGCGACTCTAACGCCTCAGGTCAATTGCACCCTGAAGGCAACGGTACCTATGAGTTGTCCACCACCACATCCGACTCCTGGTGGTACAGCGGTGCGGCGGCCAACGCTCAGGACAGCTTCCTGATACTGTCCAAGTTGTCCGGCGTCGAAGCGATCGGTCTCAATGGCGCGGTCAATGCAAATGATCTGAAGCCGTACGACTCAGATCAAAAACCGCAGACCAATATCGACCCGAGCAAGTTGGCAGAAGCGATTCTGGGCCACTCCGAGGCAACGGTGCCTGGCAATGACACGGTCAACGGTGGCGATGGCAACGACATCATCTTCGGTGACCTGGTGAGCTTTGGCTCAATCACCGGCAATGGGGTCGAAGCGCTGCAGGCTTATGTGGCAGGCAAATTGGGTACCGGCATTGGTGATGTCGATGGCCGCGTGATGCACAAGTACATCGCCGAGCATTACACCGAGTTCGATATTTCGCGCGACAACGATGGGAATGATTTCCTTAACGGCGGCAATGGCAACGATATCCTCTTCGGCCAAGGTGGTATCGACCGTCTCGACGGTGGAAAAGGCAACGACATCCTGTTGGGCGGCAGTGGTGACGACATCCTCATCGGTGGTCAGGGCGACGACATCCTGATCGGCGGGAGCGGTAAGGACACCTTTGTATGGAAGGCGGGCGATTACGGTAATGATGTAATCAAGGACTTCAAGGCTGCAGAGGGTGATCGTATCGACCTCAAGGACCTGCTTGTCAACGAGAGCGGTAAAACCATCGACAACTACCTGAAGATGAGCTTTGCAGACGGCTCGACCACGCTGCAGATCAGCAGCGAGGGGAAGCTGAACGCTGCGGGCGGCATTGCTAACGCCGATGTCACGATCAAGCTGGAGGGGGTGAACTTGTCGAGCAACACGATCAACTCGTTGATCAGCGGCAGCGATCCGATGATCCGCATCGACAACAAGGACGGCTGATGTGATAGAGGGCTGTGCGTGACAGGCGCGGCCCTTGCCTGCTCAGGCGATCTTTGGAGCGGCGTTGCTAGGGCGTCGGACCGGCGAGGCCGTTCCACAGGGGCCCGCTTCAGCCAGGCGATAGGCACACCGGCTCTTTCCTGCCATCTTCCGACAGCGCATACTCTTGCGCCGGGCCTGCGCGCCCGGCGATCTTTGCCTATGCTGCTGTCTACCAACAAGGAAACAACGTGACGAGGGACACCGCCATGTTCTACGTGCAACGCGACGCCGCGGGCCAGTTGCTGCGGGTAGAAGCAGCCGCTTTTGACCAGTTCACCGAAATGCTCCCCGCTGACCATGCCGACGTCCAGGAATGGTTTGCCGATGACGTCGTGGAAAACAGCCTCAACCAGCTCAAGCAAAGCGATCTGGACATGATCCGCGTACTTGAAGACCTGATCGACGTGCTGACCGCCAAGGGTGTATTCAAGATCACCGACCTGCCCCCAGGTGCCCAGGCCAAGCTGCTCAACCGCTCCACTGCGCGCAAGGCGCTCAGCAGCCTGAACAACCTCATCGATGAAGAAGAGCATGGCGGGCTGATCTGATCCTGGGCTGCTCAAAGCCCAGTGCTATGGTTATTCATTAAAGGTATTTAAAATATCGCTCTTATGACTTTATAGTCACACCACTGCGTACCCGTCGACCAATCGATGCGCCGCACGACTTGAACCCACACGGGAAAACCCCGTGCGTTTCTGATCGTTGCGCGCCATTGAAGTCGCGCACTGCGTGGGAGTGAATAATGTCAGCCGCCTCGAACGCCTTGTCGACCATCGACAGCGCCCAGCCGCAAGTGTTTGAAATCCGCCCGTTCTCTGGTGCCGTAGGCGCCGAGATCATCGGCCTGGACCTGGCCAAACCGGTCAACGCCGAGGATTTTACCCGTATCCATCGCGCCCACCTCGACCACCATGTGCTGGTGTTCCGCGACCAGCGCATCAGCCCGGAACAGCAAATCGCCTTCAGCCGCCGCTTCGGTGAATTGCAGATCCATGTGCTCAAGCAGTTCCTGCTGACCGGCCACCCCGAGATCCTGATCGTTTCCAACATCGTCGAGAATGGCCAGAACATCGGCCTGGGTGATGCCGGCAAGTTCTGGCATTCGGACCTTTCGTACAAGGAACTGCCCAGCCTCGGTTCCATGCTGCATGCCCAGGAGCTACCCAGCGAAGGCGGCGACACCCTGTTCGCCGACATGCACAAAGCCTGGGATGCCGTACCTGACGCCCTGCGCAAAGTCGTCGAAGGCCGCGGTGCCGCTCACTCCTACACCGCCCGCTACGCCGAGACCAAATTCGAAGGTAACTGGCGCCCGACCCTGACGGCCGAGCAACTGGCGCAGGTAAAGGAAGTCATCCACCCGGTGGTCCGCACCCACCCGGAAAACGGCCGCAAAGCGCTGTTCGTCAGTGAAGGCTTCACCACCCGCATCGTCGGCCTGCCAGACGACGAAAGCCGCGACGTGCTGCAACAGCTCTACGCCCTGAGTGTGCTGGAGCAGAACATCTACCGCCACCAATGGCAGCCCCACGACCTGGTGTTCTGGGACAACCGCTCGCTGATCCACCTGGCCGCCGGCTGCCCCGCGCACCTGCGGCGCAAGCTGTACCGCACCACCATCCAGGGCGATGCCCCGTTCTGACGACTGAGGAAAACATCATGCGCAAATCCATCAGCCGCCTGGCGGCAAGTATCGGCCTGGGCGCAAGCCTGGTCGTTGGCAGCCTGGCCGCCCCCGCCGTGGCCCAGGCCGAAGGCAAGATTCGTATTGCCGAGCAGTTCGGCATCGTTTACCTGCTGCTGAACGTGGTGCGTGACCAGCACCTGATCGAAAAACACGGCAAGGAGCAGGGCATCGACATCGAAGTAGACTGGGCGCAGCTGTCGGGTGGTTCGGCCATCAACGACGCACTGCTGTCCGGTTCGGTGGACATCGCCGGCGCTGGCGTCGGCCCGCTGCTGACCGTGTGGGACCGCACCAAGGGCCGGCAGAACGTGAAGGCCGTGGCTTCGCTGGGCAACTTCCCGTACTACCTGGTCAGCAGCAACCCCAACGTGAAGACCATCGCCGACATCACCGACAAAGACCGCATCGCCGTGCCGGCGGTAGGCGTTTCGGTACAGTCGCGGTTCCTGCAGTACGCCGCCGCCCAGCAGTGGGGCGACAAGGAATACAACCGCCTCGACAAGTACACCCTCGCCGTTCCGCACCCGGACGCCACCGCGGCGTTGCTGGCTGGCGGCACCGAGCTGAATGGGCACTTCTCCAACCCGCCGTTCCAGGATCAGGTACTGGCCAACAAGGACGTGCACGTAGTGCTGAACAGCTACGACCTGCTCGGCCCCAACTCGCCGACCTTGCTGTTTGCCACCGAGAAATTCCGCAAGGACAACCCTAAAACCTACAAGGCGTTCGTCGACGCCCTGGCCGAAGCCGCTGACTTTGCCCAGAAAGACAAGGCGGCTGCCGCCGATACCTACATCCGTGTGACCAAGGCCAAGATCGACCGCGACGCGCTGATCAAGCTGATCGACAACCCGCAGTACGAATTCACCGTCACGCCAAAGAACACCTACAAGCTGGCCGATTTTCTCTATCGGGTAGGCGCCATCAAGCACAAGCCGGAATCGTGGAAGGACTACTTCTTCCAGGATGAACGCCCGTTGCAGGGGAGCTGACCGATCATGACCGCCCCATTGCCAGGCCACACGGCCAGCAACCTGAGCCGTGTCGCAACGCCGCCTTTGCTCAAGGTGGAAAACCTCAGCCTCGAGTACCGTACCGCGCAACGCGTGGTGCGGGCCACCCACCAGGTCAGCTTCGAAGTCGACCGTGCCGACCGTTTTGTGCTGCTCGGCCCCTCCGGTTGCGGCAAATCCACTTTGCTTAAAGCCGTGGCCGGTTTCATTCAGCCGCAGGAGGGGCAGATTCTGCTACAGGGCCAGGAGGTCCGCGGCCCAGGCCCCGACCGCATCGTGGTGTTCCAGGAGTTCGACCAGCTGCCGCCGTGGAAAACGGTGAAGCAGAACGTGATGTTCCCGCTGCTGGTGTCTGGCCAGCTCAAGCGTGCCGAAGCTGAAGAACGGGCACTGCATTACCTGGAGAAGGTCGGCCTGGCCGCCTTCGCCGATGCCTATCCCCACACCTTGTCGGGCGGCATGAAGGCACGCGTGGCAATTGCCCGCGCCTTGGCCACGCAGCCAAAGATCCTGCTGATGGATGAGCCGTTCGCCGCTTTGGATGCGCTGACACGGCGAAAGATGCAGGAAGAGCTGTTGCTGTTGTGGGAGGAGGTGCGCTTCACCCTGCTGTTCGTGACCCACTCCATCGAGGAGGCGCTGGTGGTCGGCAACCGCATTTTGCTGCTGTCGCCGCACCCTGGGCGGGTACGTGCCGAAGTACATAGCCACCAGTACGACCTGGGCAGCCTGGGGGGCAGCGACTTCCAAGCCAGCGCCCGGCGTATCCACCGTTTGCTGTTCGACGAGGCGGATGTCCCGGAGCAGCCCGACGACCTTGGCTTCAACGATATCCGCATCGCCTACTGACAGGAGCTACAGCCATGACCACTACACCTGTGCGCCAGGAATACGAGGTGCAGCTGGAGCCCCTGCTCAGTGTGCCGCTGGAACGACAATTGCCATTGGCCCAGCGCCTGTGGCAGCAAGGCTGGTTGCGCAAGGCGGTGATCCTGCTGGTGATCGCCGTGCTGTGGGAGGCCGTCGCCCGTTATCAGGACAACGACTTGCTGTTGCCCAGCTTCCTGCAAACCGCCGCAGCCCTGTGGGACGGCCTGATCAGCGGTGAGCTACCGGCCAAGGTCGGGGTTTCGCTGGTGATCCTGCTCAAGGGCTATGTGCTGGGCATCGTCCTGGCCTTCGGCCTGACCAGCCTGGCGGTGTCGACCCAATTGGGGCGGGACTTGCTGGGCACGTTGACCTCCATGTTCAACCCGCTGCCGGCGATTGCCCTGTTGCCACTGGCCTTGCTGTGGTTCGGGCTGGGCGACAACAGCCTGATCTTCGTGCTGGTGCATTCGGTGCTGTGGGCCTTGGCGCTGAATACCTATGCGGGCTTTCTCGGCGTGTCCGAGACCCTGCGTATGGCTGGCCGGAACTATGGCCTGAAAGGGCTGCGGCTGGTGATGCATATCCTCGTGCCGGCGGCCTTGCCGTCGATTCTTTCTGGGCTGAAGATCGGCTGGGCCTTTGCCTGGCGCACGCTGATCGCTGCCGAACTGGTGTTTGGTGCCAGCAGCGGTAAAGGCGGGTTGGGCTGGTACATCTTCCAGAACCGTAACGAGCTGTACACCGACAAGGTATTTGCCGGGTTGGCAGTGGTGATCCTGATCGGCTTGCTGGTGGAAGGGCTGGTATTCAATACCCTGGAACGGCTGACCGTGCGGCGGTGGGGGATGCAGCGCTGACCTGCACTGGCCCCATCGCCGGCAAGCCAGCTCCCACAGGTACCCCACAAGCCTTGAAACTTGTGGGGTACCTGTGGGAGCTGGCTTGCCGGCGATAGGGCCAGCACAGGCTACAAATTCTGGTACTGCGCAGCCGCATTGCTCAGGATCCTGCCAATCTCTTCGCGTAACCCCGCAGGCTGCTCCACCACCACCCCATCCCCATGGCTCAGCAGCCACCATCGCAACGGCCAGCCATCGCTCACCGTGGCCCGCAACCGGTGTCCGTACTCCAGCGCCGTCAACTGCATGTCGCTGCTCAACGGCGCATCCCGCAGCCGCCGTGCCAAAGCATCGCTGATCCGCGCCACAAACTCTACGCCCTCACCCTTCGCCGGTTGCAATGCATCACCACGCAGGTGCGTCAACAAGTCGAAATTGCCGCGCATCTCGCCCACTGCACTCGCCGACCAGTGCCAACCGAACGGGATGCTCTTGTCATTGCGCTCCAATGGGAAGATCAGCGATAGCTCGTTCAGATCGCGTTCGACCGTGCGCTTGCTTACGCTGAAGCCGACGTCACGCAAGCCCCACACGAGCTCGGCGCTGGTAATGCCCGGGGAGCGGCTGGGCAGTTGGCGTAGCAGCGCCCACTGACGGCTGAGGGTGGCGCGGGTGGTGGCGAACGGCAAAAGTTAACGTCCTTGTCTAGGCTTGCCGCAATAGGATGGCGGCACGCGAGGGGCATGGCAATTGGCCACAGCCTGCTCAGATCAAGGAAGTCGCATTTGGTTGCCTGGTGCCGAATCGTTCGCGACAGGTTTTGACGTGACGTCACGCAAAATCACGCCTCATCACAGCCGAAGGTTGGGGTTGTGCGCCGTTCAATGAGGATGAACATGTCTGCTGCCAGCAATATCCATTCGCTGCTTGCCCGCCTTCTGCCCGAGCGGGTGATCGCTCCACCTGCTCCCGCCGGGCGGCGGCTGCCCGTGTTTGCCGGTGTGGGCTTGCCCAGCCAGCGCTCGCTGCTGGTCAACCGCCTGGATGAGGCCAGCGATTTGCAGGTGGTTTATGCCGACCTGCGCCGCCAGGCGCTGAACGGCAGCGTGGCAGCACTGAATGACCTCGGCTGGATCTGGCTCAACGGCAAGTACTGGCGCGCCGACACCGTGCTGGCTGGGCACCTGTTGCGCATGGCGGCCCTGCAAGGCAATGCCGCCGCCTGGTTCAATCTTGGGCAGCAGCACTACTTTGGCAAAGGCATCGACCCTTCCTACAGCCAGGCGGCGGAGTGTTACCGGCAAGCCTTCGAGCGGGGCATGCTGCACGCGGCTGCGGCATTGGGAGACCTCTATGAGGAGGAGGTGTGCGATGGCGACCAGGATTGGCAGGTCGACCTGGTGCAGGCCTACCAGTGGTTCATGCGCGGGGCTGAGCGCGGTGAGGCTCGGTGCCGTTTCGAGGTGGGTTACCGGTTGATGCATGGGTTGTATGTTGAAGCCGACCTCAAGGCCGCGCTGTACTGGTTGGAGCTGGCGGCAGCGGCGGGGGTGGTGCAGGCGGCTGAGGAACTGGCGGTGCATTTCAGTAGCTGTGACATGGTGCGTTACCAGGAATGGCGAGACCGGGCCGTGCAGATGGGCAGCACATTGGCCCTTACCATGAAGCTGGAAGACCAGATTCAGCCTTGAGTTTTGAGTCGCTTGTGCCGTCCTTTTCGCGGGCACGCCCGTTCCCACAGGAAAACCATAGGCCTCAGAAATTGTGCAGTACCTGTGGGAGCGGGCGTGCCCGCGAAGAGGCCGGCACAGGCAAAAAATGAACAACATTTAACCCAGGCTATCCGTCGCCCCCTGTTGACGACAGGGGGAGGGCAAGGCGTATATTGATAGTTAGCAAACTATGAATATCCTTGGTTCCTTCCATGTCCCTTGATCTCCTGCGCCTGCAAGTCAGCAGTGGCATGGTGGTTGCCGCCCGCCACTGGCGGCGCATCTGCCATACCGCGCTGATCGGTTACGGCATTTCCGAAGCCTGCGCTGCGCCGCTGCTGATGATCGTGCGCCTGGGCGATGGCGTGCATCAGGTAGCCGTTGCCCAGGCCGCCGGCCTGGAAAGCCCATCACTGGTGCGCCTGCTCGACCAGCTGTGTAAAGCCGGCCTGGTATGCCGCAGCGAAGACCCACTGGACCGCCGCGCCAAAGCCCTGAGCCTGACCGCCGAAGGCCGTGCCCTGGCCGAAGCGATCGAAGCCGAACTGGTGCGCCTGCGCCGCGATGTGCTCAATGGAATCGACCAGGCTGACCTGGAAGCCACCTTGCGCGTGCTGCGCGCCTTCGAAGCTGCCGGCCTGGGCAGTGCTGGCGGGGTGGCATGAACGGCTTCTTCAGTTCGGTACCTCCGGCCCGCGACTGGTTCTACGGCGTGCGAACCTTCGGCGCCTCCATGATCGCCTTGTACATCGCGTTGCTCATGCAGTTGCCCCGCCCCTACTGGGCCATGGCCACGGTGTACATCGTCTCCAGCCCGTTCGTCGGCCCGACCAGCTCCAAAGCGCTGTACCGCGCAGTGGGTACGCTGCTGGGGGCCGGTGGGGCGATTTTCCTGGTGCCGCCACTGGTGCAGTCGCCATTGCTGCTGAGCATCGCCATTGCGCTCTGGACTGGCACCCTGCTGTTCCTGTCGTTGAACCTGCGTACGGCCAACAACTACGTGCTGATGCTGGCCGGCTACACCTTGCCGATGATCGCCCTGGCGGTTGTGGATAACCCGCTGGCAGTATTCGACGTGGCGTCTTCCCGTGCCCAGGAAATCTGCCTTGGCATTGTCTGCGCGGCAGTGGTCGGCGCCATTTTCTGGCCGCGCCGGCTGGCCCCCGTGGTGGTCGGCGCCACCGGTAGCTGGTTCACCGAGGCGATCCGCTACAGCGATACCTACCTGGCCCGCGAAGTCAGCGCCGACAAGGTCGGTGGCATGCGCGGGGCGATGGTCGCCACCTTCAACTCGCTGGAGCTGATGATTGGCCAGCTCGGCCACGAAGGCGCCGGCCCGCACACGCTGAAAAACGCCCGCGAGTTACGTGGGCGCATGATTCACCTGCTGCCGGTGATTGACGCCCTCGACGACGCCCTGGTGGCCCTTGAAGGCCGCGCTCCGGCCCAGTTCACCCAGCTTCAGCCAGTGCTGGAAGCGGCCCGCGAATGGCTCAAGGGCACTGCCGAAGGTGCTTCGGTAGCGCGCTGGACCGCGCTGCACGAACAGATCAGCCGCCTTCAGCCCGGCGCGGCCGCTCTCGACCAACGCGCCGACCTGCTGCTTTCCAACGCCTTGTATCGCCTGACCGAGTGGGCTGACCTTTGGCAGGACTGCTGCACCCTGCAACACGCCCTGCGCACCGACGACGCCAAGCCTTGGCGCGCGGTGTACCGCCACTGGCGCCTGGGCCGCCTGACTGCCTTCTTCGACCGCGGCCTGATGCTTTACTCGGTGCTCTCCACCGTACTGGCGATCGTTGTGGCCTGTGGCCTGTGGATCGGCCTGGGCTGGAACGACGGCGCCAGTGCGGTAATCCTCGCCGCTGTGTCGTGCAGCTTCTTTGCCGCCATGGACGACCCGGCGCCGCAGATCTACCGGTTCTTCTTCTGGACGCTGCTGTCGGTCATTTTCTCCAGCCTGTACCTGTTCCTGGTGCTGCCCAACCTGCACGACTTCCCGATGCTGGTGCTGGCCTTTGCCGTGCCGTTCATCTGCGTCGGCACCCTGACCGTGCAGCCGCGCTTCTACCTGGGCACCTTGCTGACCATCGTCAACACCTCGACCTTCATCAGCATCCAGGGCGCTTATGACGCCGACTTTCTCACCTTCCTCAACTCCAACCTGGCCGGCCCCGTGGGCCTGCTGTTCGCGTTCATCTGGACATTGGTCATGCGCCCGTTTGGCGTAGAACTGGCGGCCAAGCGCATGACCCGCTTTGCCTGGCGCGACATCGTCGAAATGACTGCACCCGCCACCCTGGCCGAGCACCGCCAGGTGGGCGTGCAGATGCTCGACCGCCTGATGCAGCACCTGCCGCGCCTGTCGCAAACCGGCCAGGACAGCGGCGTGGCCTTGCGAGACCTGCGCGTGGGGCTGAACCTGCTCGACCTGCTGGCCTACCTGCCGCGTGCCGGCCAGCAGGCCCGCGAACGCCTTGCCACCGTGGTGGAGGAAGTGGGCGCGCACTACGCCGCTTGCCTGCGTGCCGGTGAACGCCTGCACGCCCCGGCCGCGCTATTGCGCAACATGGAGCGTGCGCGGCTGGCGCTGAACCTGGACGAGCTGTACGAGCGCGGCGATGCCCGCACCCACCTGCTGCATGCCCTGAGCGGCCTGCGCCTGGCGCTCTTGCCGGGGGTAGAGGTGATGCTCGAACCCGCCGAACAACCGCAACTGCCCCCCGGCCTCGACGGAGCACCCCTGTGATTGGTGAACTGGATATCAGCGGGGTGTTCCTGCCCACGCTGCTGGTGATGATGTTTGGCACCTACCTGTTGTTCCTGGGGGTGCATGCGGTGCTGGTGCGCCTGCATTTCTACCGTCTGGTCTGGCACCGGGCGTTGTTCAACGTTGCTCTGTATGCCGTGCTGCTTGGCGCGGTGGACCACTTTTGCCGAAACCTGATGCTGCCATGAAAAAACCTTTGCTGACCCTGGGCCGTGTGGTCCTGACCTTGCTGGTAGTGACCTTCGCCGCCGTGCTCGTGTGGCAGATGGTGGTGTACTACATGTTTGCCCCCTGGACCCGCGACGGCCACATCCGCGCCGACGTGATCCAGATCGCCCCCGATGTGTCGGGGCTGATCCAGAAAGTCGAGGTGCGCGACAACCAGACCGTCAAGCGCGGCGACGTGCTGTTTACTATCGACCAGGACCGCTTCACCCTGGCCCTGCGCCAAGCCAAGGCTACCCTCGGCGAGCGCCAGGAAACCCTGGCCCAGGCTTCACGCGAGGCACAGCGCAACCGCAAGCTGGGCAACCTGGTGGCTGCCGAGCAACTGGAAGAAAGCCAGTCCCGCGAGGCCCGCGCCCGCTCGGCTGTGAGTGAGGCCCAGGTGGCGGTCGATACCGCCCAGCTCAACCTCGACCGCTCGGTGGTGCGTAGCCCGGTAGACGGCTACCTCAACGACCGTGCGCCGCGTAATCACGAGTTCGTCACTGCTGGTCGCCCGGTGCTGTCAGTGGTTGATAGCGCTTCGTACCACGTTGATGGTTACTTTGAGGAAACCAAGCTGGGTGGCATTCAGATCGGCGATGCCGTGGACATTCGCGTGATGGGCGACAACACCCGCCTGCGTGGCCACGTGCAGAGTTTTGCCGCCGGCATCGAAGACCGCGACCGCAGCAGCGGCGCCAACCTGCTGCCCAACGTCAACCCGGCGTTCAGCTGGGTGCGCCTGGCCCAACGTATTCCGGTGCGCATCGCCTTCGATGAAGTACCGCAGGACTTCCGCATGATCGCCGGGCGTACCGCCACGGTGTCCATCATCGAGGGCCAGCACCCATGAAACAGCTGATCCTGGCCGGCCTGTGCCTGTCGTTGGGGGCCTGCATGATGGTGGGCCCCGACTATGAGGTGCCGAAGGACGCGGCAGTACAACGCAGCGACCTCAACGGCCCGCTGCGCCAGGATGCCGACAGCGTGGTCTCGGCGCCGGTCCCCGAGGACTGGTGGCAGCTGTATCAGGATCAACGGCTGAATGAACTGGTGCGCCAGGCCCTGAGTGCCAACACCGAGCTGCGCGTGGCCGCCGCCAATATCGCCAAGGCCCGTGCCCAGGTCGAAGTGGCCGAATCGCAGGGTGGCTTCAACGGTGGCGTCAAGCTTGGTGCCCAGCGCCTGCAAGAGGCTGGCCAGGCATTCCTGCTGCCCGAGAAGGTGCCAGTGGCCAACATTGGTGAAGCCATCATCAGCGCTTCTTACCAGTTCGACCTGTGGGGCACCTTCAAGCGCGGCACCGAGGCCGCCAAGGCCAATGCCGATGCGGTGCAGGCGGCTGCCGATACCGCGCGCATCACCTTGGTGGCAGACGTGGTCAAGGCCTATACCCAAGTGTGCTCGGCCAACGAGGAATACCACATCGCCCGCGAATCGCTCGACTTGCAGGAGCAGAGCGTAAAGCTCAACCAGCGCCTGCGTGATGCCGGCCGTGGCGATGAAACCCAGGTCACCCGCTCGCAGACCCAGTTCAAATCGTTGCGTGCCGAACTGCCACGCTTCAAGGCCGAGCGTGAAACCGGCATGTACACCCTGGCTGCGTTGCTGGCCAAGCCGGTTGACCAGCTGCCTGCCGGCACCGCCGATTGTGCCGAGCTGCCGCACCTGAGCCAGCTGGTCCCGGTAGGTGACGGCGCTGCCTTGCTCAAGCGCCGCCCGGACGTGCGCCAGGCCGAGCGTCAGCTGGCTGCGGCCACTGCCTACATAGGTGTCGCTACCGGCGCGTTGTACCCGGATATCAGCATCGGTGCCCAGGTGGGTACCATCGGTATCGTCGACGACCTTGGCGATCCGTCGACCAACCGCTGGGGTTTCGGCCCGCAGATCAGCTGGAGCATTCCCACCAACGGCACCCGCGCCCGCATTCGCATGGCCGAGGCCTCGACCCAGGCAGCCCTGGCCAGCTTCGACGGGGTTGTGCTGAACGCCGTCCGCGAAACCCAGACCCGCCTGGCGCAATACAGCGCCCTGCTGGACCGGCGTGATGCGCTGGCCGAGGCGGAGAAGTCGGCCAAGGAAGCGGCAGACCAGACCCACCGCTATTACCAGGCGGGGCGGGAGTCGTTCCTGGCGGACTTGCAGGCGACGCGCACTTATACCGATATGCGCGCCCAACTGGCGGCGGCCAATAGTCAGGTAGCTTTGGGGCAGATTGGGGTGTTCCTTGCGTTGGGTGGGGGGTGGAAGGACACTGGCAAGCCTTAAGGCCCAATCGCCGGCAAGCCAGCTCCCACAGGTTCTCCACTGCCCTCGAGCACTGTGATTGTCCTGTGGCAGCTGGTTTGCCAGCGATAGGCTCTGACAGGTCAGCAGCATCTGCAAGGCAGATGAGGACCCTGTGGGAGCTGGCTTGCCGGCGATAGGGCCCTCACAGGCAGCATCCGGTCAGAGCCAGATCGCATCCCAATGTGGATAATCCCCAGTCCTCGCAACCAGACCCGCCCGCTTGGGGTTCATGACGATATACCGCGCCACATCCTGCACATCCTCCTCACGCCGCACGGCCCGGTCATGAAACCCCTTCTGCCAGAGCTGGCCGCTTCGCCCTCGATGCCTGTTAATCATCATGGTGCTGCGGGACCTCACCCTGCGCATCAGCCGCTTTAGGCTGGCCGGCCCAAGCTCGACCAACCAGTGGAAATGGTCAGGCATCACCACCCAGGCAAGCGATCGGGCGATACCTTCCTCTTCAGCCTGGCGGAACTCGGCCACAAGCAAGCGGGCTGAGCGAAAGTCATTGAAGATTGGGGCTCTTTCAAGTGTGGTGCTGGTAAGCAGATACAACCGACTGGTTTCCGAAAACCGGCCAAGCCGTAGCAGCTTTGAATGGGGACGATCCATGTTCCCTGCCTCCTGAATAGTTGCTCAACAGGCTAGTGGGTGTGGACATACCCGCGGTGAATCATTTGGTACCCGGTGTTTCCTGTGACATCGGTGCCGCCTTCTTCGCCGGCAAGCCAGCTCCCACAGGTCCAGCACTGGGCCTGGGGACAGCGCGATACCTGTGGGAGCTGGCTTGCCGGCGATGAGGCCCTGACAGGCAATACAAGACAGCTCCCACAGAGATCGCATCCGGTCGTTGCCCAGGACGCTCCGCTCCATCTTATTTGTACCAAGATTTTTCATGAAATCCGCCCAGCACCCTTGAGGGAAGCAAAGTGGAAGTGAACAATGTTCTCTTTCGCATTCCCTTCGAGACTGGCCATGAAAACCTGTTCCCGTCTGCTTGCCTGGCTGCCGGCTTTATTGCTCGGCCCGGTGCTGGCGCTGTGCAGCACTGCGGCATTGGCCGAAGCACCCGCCGAGGCTACCAAGGCCCTGCACCTGCTGGATTACATTGGTGCCGACTACCCGCCGACCGTGCAGGACGGCAAGGTGATCGACGATGGTGAATACCGCGAGCAGCAGGAATTCAGCACAGTACTGGCCGAACTGGTCAAAGGTCTGCCCGCCAATACCGAGCAAGCTGCCCTGGAACAGGGCATTCAGGCGCTGCGCCAGGCAATCGACCAGCGCCATGAGGGCGCGGCTGTTGCCAAGCAGGCCCGCCAGCTGGGCGCGCGTCTGGCCGTGGCTTACGAGGTCAGCCAGGCCCCGGTGATTACCCCGGACCCGGCCCGCGGTGCTGCCCTTTATGCGCAAAACTGCTCGATCTGCCACGGCGACACCGGCGCAGGCGATGGCCCGGCGGGCGTTGGGTTGGAGCCTGCCCCGGCCAACCTGCGTGATGCCGCGCGCCTTGACCAGTTGAGCCTGTTCGACCTCTACAACACCCTGGCACTGGGCATCGACAACACCGAGATGCCATCGTTTGCCGACGAGCTGGACGACCGCCAGCGTTGGGATGTGGCCGCCTACATCGCCAGCTTCTCGGCCAATCCGCAGGCCGGCAAAGGCGACAAGACCTGGAATATCGCCGACCTGGCTCGCCAGACACCCGCGGAAGTGGCTGCCAACGAGGGGGCAGGGGCCTTGGAGGCGTTCCGCGCCCAGCGTGCCCAGCCTCCGCAGGTCAAGCGCGGCCCGGCGCAATTGCTCGAATACACCGCCAGCACCCTGGACAAGAGCCTGGCGGCCTACCGCGCAGGGGACCACGACCAAGCCTACGACCTGTCGGTAGCGGCCTACCTGGAAGGCTTTGAGCTGGTGGAAAGCTCGCTGGACAACATTGACACCCAGGTGCGCAAGGACACCGAGAAATCCCTGATGGCCTACCGCCAATCGTTGCAGGACGGGTTGCCTGTGGCCCAGGCCGAGCAGCGGTTGGCCGAGGCCAAGGCAAAGCTCGACCAGGCCGCGAAGCTGTTGGGCAGCGATGGCCTGAGCTGGTCGCTGAGCTTTATCTCCGGCTTGCTGATCCTTCTGCGAGAAGGCCTTGAGGCGATTCTGGTGCTGGCCGCAATCCTGGCCTTCCTGCGCAACACCGGGCAGCAGTCGGCGGTGCGTAGCGTGAATATCGGCTGGGCCCTGGCGCTGGTTGCCGGCTTTGCCACCTGGGCGCTGGCGGCATATGTGATCGATGTAGGCGGCGCTCAACGGGAACTGTTGGAAGGGTGCACTGCATTGTTTGCCGCAGTGATGGTGCTGTGGCTCGGCGTGTGGATGCACGACCGCCGCCACGCCGCTGCGTGGCAGAACTACATCAAGAGCAGCCTGGTCAGCGGTGGCGGGCGATTCGGCTTCGCCTTGCTGGCATTCTTCTCGGTATACCGCGAACTGTTCGAGGTGATCCTGTTCTACGAAACCCTGTGGCTGCAGGCAGGCCCTGCCGGGCACCAGGCGGTGCTGGCGGGTGGCGCCACGGCACTGGTGTTGTTGGTAGGGTTGGCCTGGGTGATCCTGCGTGGCTCGGCCAAGCTGCCGCTTTCGCTGTTCTTCAGCATCAACGCCGCGCTGCTGTGTGCGCTGTCGGTGGTGTTCGCCGGGCATGGTGTGAAGGCGCTGCAAGAAGCCGGGGTGCTGGGTACGCGGCCGGTGACGTTCTTCGAGTTCGACTGGCTGGGGATTCATGCCGACGCCTACTCGCTGTCGGCGCAGGCTGTGGCCTTGCTGGCCATCATGTTCCTGTACGGGCGCTCGTGGCTGGCAGAGAAGCGCAGGGCAGCGGCTAACTGAAAGGGGCCGCGCTGCGGCCCATCGCCGGCAAGCCAGCTCCCACACCGACCGCATCGATTTCAAACCATGTGCAGTAACTGTGGGAGCTGGCTTGCCGGCGATGGGCTGCAAGGCAGCCCCATGCAATCTCGGATCAGGCCGGTTGTGGCGCCTTGAGAATGTTCTGCAGCAGCTGGACACTTTCTACGGCGTCATGACCCAGGCTGGTCAGATAGCCGCCATCAGGTTGATCGGTCAGCCCTTTTTCATGCAGGCGTTGCGCAGCCGCGACCAGGGCCGGGGCGGCGGTGCTGGTTATCTTGATGCCTTCCTGGCTGCTGTCGTGTTTGAACAGCGCGAGTACTTCCAGTTCGTCGATCAGATCGGGGGTAAAAGGCATGGCAGCTCCTGACTTCCAGACAAGGATGGCGGCACCGTCAACGGTGCCTGACCTTCGAGTGTAGTCGGGTTATTCGTCCTCGCCTTGATCCATCTCAGGCGGCAGCTCCGGCAGCGCTCTCAGGGCGTTCTCGTACCACTCACGGTCGAACTCGCGGTCTTCCTTCAGCATGTTGTCAACCTCGAAGGCCAGCACATGGGCCATCAGGTTGAGAATGTCTTCACGCTCGTAGCCGACCAACGTCAGCTTGTTGAAAGTGGCCTTGGCCGCGGCCGGATCGCCGCTCTCAATCTGGTTCTCGATAGCCTGGGTCAGCGTCGCCTCGGCGAAGGCTTCGTCGTCGTCATTGTCGATGTCGGTGGGCTCGCTCATGGCGGTACTCCTGTTGTGGGACACACAGTGTGCCATGCCCGTGGCGGCAATGCCCGGGCATTGACGGGGTGCATGACGCTGGTCAGGGGCGGGCGATGGGTCTATAAAAGCCGAGCCAACCCCTTACGGCCTGGAGGCTGTTACCTCATGCTCAAGCTTTACGGATTCTCGGTCAGCAACTACTACAACATGGTCAAGCTGGCCTTGTTGGAAAAAGGCCTGCCCTTCGAGGAAGTCGCATTCTATGGCGGCCAGGCGCCACAGGCGCTGGCAGTGAGCCCACGCGGCAAGGTGCCAGTGCTTGAAACCGAACACGGTTTCCTCAGCGAAACCAGTGTGATCCTCGACTATATCGAGCAGACCCAGGGCGGCAAGGCACTGCTACCGGCCGATCCGTTCGGCCAGGCCAAGGTGCGTGAGCTGCTCAAGGAAATCGAGCTGTACATCGAGCTGCCGGCGCGTACCTGCTATGCCGAGTCGTTCTTCGGCATGTCGGTTGAGCCGCTGGTCAAGGAGAAGGCCCGGGCCGATTTGCTGGCCGGTTTTGCCACCCTCAAGCGCAACGGGCGTTTTGCGCCGTTTGTAGCGGGGGAGCAGCTGACGCTGGCAGACCTGATGTTCTGCTTCTCGGTCGATCTGGCCTACGCGGTGGGCAAGAAGGTGCTCAACATCGACTTCCTGGCGGACTTCCCGCAGGCCAAGGCGTTGCTGCAGCTGATGGGCGATAACCCGCACATGGCGCGGATCGTGGCAGACAAGGAGGCGTCGATGCCGGCCTTCATGGAGATGATTCGCAGCGGCAAGCGCTAAAAGGCCGGGGCTGCTTTGCAGCCCATCGCCGGCAAGCCAGCTCCCACAGGTAAAGTGCAACTTTCAAGGAAAGCGCCGTCCCTGTGGGAGCGGGCGTGCCCGCGAACGAGGGCGAAGCCCTCGCAATGGGCCTTAACGCGAAGCCAGCAGTTCCTTCCCACGAACAACCGCAGCACGCACCTGCGCCGGTGCCGTACCACCAATGTGGTCACGGGCATTCACCGAGCCTTCCAGCGTCAGCACGGCAAACACATCCTGCTCGATCTGGTCGCTGAATTGGCGCAGTTCGTCCAGGCTCATCTCGGCCAGGTCCTTGCCGGTATCCACGCCATACTTCACCGCGTGGCCAACGATTTCGTGGCAGTCACGGAACGGCAGGCCACGGCGTACCAGGTAGTCGGCAAGGTCGGTAGCGGTGGAGAAACCGCGCAGGGCCGCTTCACGCATGATGGCGTGCTTGGGCTTGATCGCCGGGATCATGTCGGCAAAGGCACGCAGCGAATCGCGCAGGGTGTCGGCGGCGTCGAACAGCGGCTCCTTGTCTTCCTGGTTGTCCTTGTTGTAGGCCAGCGGCTGGCCTTTCATCAGGGTCAGCAGGCCGGTCAGGGCGCCGAACACACGGCCGGTCTTGCCACGTACCAGCTCTGGCACGTCCGGGTTCTTTTTCTGCGGCATGATCGAGCTGCCGGTGCAGAAGCGATCAGGCAGGTCGATGAACTGGAACTGCGCGCTGGTCCACAGCACCAGCTCTTCGGAGAAGCGCGACAGGTGCATCATCGCCACGCTGGCTGCGGCGCAGAATTCGATGGCGAAGTCGCGGTCCGACACGCCGTCCAGCGAGTTGCCGCCCACGGCCTCGAAGCCCAGCAGCTTGCAGGTGAGTTCGCGGTCGATCGGGTAGGTGGTACCGGCCAGCGCGGCGCTGCCCAGCGGCATGCGGTTGGTGCGCTTGCGGCAGTCGACCAGGCGCTCGTAGTCGCGGCTGAGCATTTCGAACCAGGCCAGCAGGTGGTGGCCGAACGTGACCGGCTGGGCAGTCTGCAGGTGGGTGAAACCAGGCATGATGGTTTCGGCTTCACGCTCGGCCTGTTCCAGCAGGCCCTGCTGCAGGCGGGTGATTTCGGCCAGGATCAGGTCGATCTCGTCGCGCAGCCACAGGCGGATGTCGGTGGCCACCTGGTCATTGCGGCTACGGCCGGTGTGCAGCTTCTTGCCGGTGATGCCGATACGGTCGGTCAGGCGTGCTTCGATGTTCATGTGCACGTCTTCGAGGTCGACGCGCCAGTCGAAGTTGCCGGCTTCGATTTCACCCTGAATGATTTTCAGGCCATCGATGATAGTGTCGCGCTCAGCGTCGCTGAGCACGCCGACCTGCGCCAGCATGGTGGCATGGGCGATCGAACCCATGATGTCGTGGCGGTACAGGCGCTTGTCGAAATCGACCGAGGCGGTGAAACGGGCGACGAATGCGTCGACGGGCTCACTGAAGCGGCCGCCCCAGGACTGATTGGTCTTGTCGGTGCTCATGGATTCACTCATTGCAGGCGTGAACGAAAAAGTGGCGCCGATGATAGCAGGGTTGGGCTGGCTGCCGCAGGGCACCGGTCGAGAGAAATGCCCGGAAAACGGCAGAGAAGGATTTTAAGGAATGAACGGCAGTGTTCCACGGACCGTCTACAGTTGGACAGAGGACTGGCAGTGAATCTGCCGGCCGAGTGAATCTTTGGCCATCGCACCGGTCTAGAGCGTGACCGCAGTGTCGCTCGAACCACACCTGTCTACGCTATACCTGTGCGAGACTCATTCAGGAATCCAGCGCAATTATGAATGTCCTGATCGTTGATGACGAACCCCAAGGCCGTGAACGCCTCAGCCGGCTGCTCGGCGAACTGGAGGGTTACACCGTGCTGGAGCCTAGCGCCACCAACGGCGAGGAGGCCCTGGCGCTGATCGAAAGCCTCAAGCCCGATGTGGTCCTGCTGGACATCGGCATGCCAGGCCTGGATGGCCTGCAGGTTGCCGCACGTTTGTGCGAACGCGAGGCGCCGCCGGCGGTGGTGTTTTGCACCGGGGATGATGAATACGGTGCCGAGGCATTCAAGGACAGCACCCTCAGCCATGTGACCAAGCCTTTCCAGGCCCAGGCGCTGCGCGATGCCTTGCGCAAGGCCGAAAAACCCAACCGCGCCCAGTTGGCGGCGCTCACCCGGCCAGCCAATGAAGGTGGCGGCCCACGTAGCCACATCAGTGCCCGTACGCGCAAAGGCATCGAGTTGATCCCTTTGCCCCAGGTGATCTATTTCATTGCCGACCACAAGTACGTGACTTTGCGCCACGAGGCTGGGGAAGTGCTGCTCGACGAGCCGCTCAAGGCCCTGGAAGACGAGTTTGGCGAACGCTTCGTGCGTATCCACCGCAATGCGCTGGTGGCGCGCGAACGCATCGAACGCCTGCAGCGCACCCCGCTGGGGCATTTTCAGTTGTACCTGAAGGGCCTGGATGGCGACGCCCTTACTGTCAGCCGGCGGCATGTGGCCGGTGTGCGCAAGATGATGCAAACCCTCTGATACGGTGCCCGCATCGCAAGGGCTGCGCCCTTGTTCGCGGCTAAAGCCGCTCCCACAGGGTCATCATTGCCCCTCAGAGCGGCACCGTACCTATGGGCGCAACTGTCTGGTTCAAGATCTGAAAGCTTGCGCAATCCCTGTGGGAGCGGGCGTGCCCGCGAACACCGGCGAAGCCGGTGCCATCCCCTGCGTCGCCTGTTTCGCGGGCATGCCCGCTCCCACAGGGATTGTGCAAGCTTTGAGTTAACACCGTACCTATGGGAGCGGCTTTAGCCGCGAAGGGGCCCTCAGCTGATCCACATCTGCTAGCGATACCGGCGATGCTGTTATCATCGGCGGCATTTCTCTGGATCGGGGCGTTCCATGTCCACTCGCGAAATCCGCATTGCCACCCGTAAAAGTGCCTTGGCCCTGTGGCAGGCCGAATACGTCAAAGCCCGCCTCGAGCAGGCACACCCCGGTCTGCTGGTGACCCTGGTGCCCATGGTCAGCCGTGGCGACAAACTGCTCGACGCACCGCTGGCGAAAATCGGCGGCAAGGGCCTGTTCGTCAAGGAGCTGGAAACCGCCCTGCTGGACAACGAAGCCGACATCGCCGTGCATTCGATGAAGGACGTGCCCATGGACTTCCCCGAAGGCCTGGGGCTGTACTGCATCTGCGAGCGCGAAGACCCGCGCGATGCCTTCGTGTCCAACACCTTTGCCAGCCTGGAAGCGCTGCCTGCCGGCAGCATCGTCGGCACCTCCAGCCTGCGCCGCCAGGCCCAGTTGCTGGCACGCCGCCCAGACCTGCAAATCCGCTTCCTGCGGGGCAACGTCAATACCCGCCTGGCCAAGCTGGATGCCGGTGAGTACGACGCCATCATCCTCGCTGCGGCTGGCCTGATCCGCCTGGGCTTCGAAGACCGCATCACTTCCACCATCAGCGTCGACGATAGCCTGCCCGCTGGCGGCCAGGGTGCGGTGGGCATCGAATGCCGCAGCGCCGACATCCAGATCCATGCACTGCTGGCGCCGCTGCATCATGCCGATACTGCCGACCGGGTGGTGGCCGAACGTGCCCTTAACAAACGCCTGAATGGCGGCTGCCAGGTACCGATCGCCTGTTACGCGGTACTCGAAGGTGACCAACTGTGGCTGCGTGGCCTGGTCGGCCAGCCTAGCGGCGGCACCCTGTTGGTGGCCGATGCCCGTGCCCCTCGCGCGGCTGCCGAGGCCTTGGGCGTACAGGTGGCCGAAGACCTGCTGGGCCAGGGCGCCGAGGCCATCCTCAAGGAAGTCTACGGCGAGGCCGGTCAGCCGTGAGCCAATGGCGCCTGTTGCTGACCCGGCCTGCCGAGGACTGCGCGGCGCTGGCACAAAGCCTGGCGGCAGCGGGGGTAGGCAGTTGCTGCATGCCGCTGCTGGCGATAGAACCCGTGGCCTTGGAGGCGCGGCAACGCCTGCTGCTCGAAGGCTTGCAAGGCTTTCAGGCGATCATCGTCGTCAGCAAGCCGGCTGCTCGGCTGTTGCTTGAGCAACTGGCCGATGCCGGCCTGCAACCGCCACTGCAAGGCTGGTTCACCGTGGGCGAGGCGACTGCAGCGGTGTTGCAGGGTGCCGGGTTGGGCGTAAGCGTTCCCGAGCGTGGTGATGACAGCGAAGCCTTGCTGGCGCTGCCGGCCCTGCGCCAGGCAGTTGCCGTGCCTGCGGCGCGTGTATTGATCGTGCGCGGGGTCGGAGGTCGCGAACTGCTGGCAGAGCGTCTTGCAGAGCAAGGTGCTAGTGTCGAATATCTGGAACTGTATCGTCGCTGCCAGCCGGCTTACCCGGCTGGCACCCTGATGCGCCGCATCGAAGCGGAACGCCTCAATGGCCTGGTGGTCAGCAGTGGGCAGGGTTTTGAACATCTGCAGCAGCTGGCCGGCGCCGATTGGCTGCAGCTGGCACAGCTGCCGCTGTTCGTGCCCAGCCCCCGGGTCGCCGAACAGGCCAGGGCCGCCGGAGCCCAACAGGTTGTGGATTGCCGTGGCGCCAGTGCCACGGCCTTGCTGGCAGCCGTGCAGCGCAGCGCTGCACCTGCCTCTTAAGGCGCTAAGCTGAACGCGATGCGCCCCCATGCAAAGGATGGATACGTGAGCGAGACTGTCTTGTCCAATAACGATCAGCCGTCGGCACAGGCGCCGGCAGAACCCGTCACCACCCCACCTGCCAAGCGCTCCGGCACTGGCCTGGCAGCACTGGCCTTGCTGCTGGGCGCTGCCGGGGTGGCGGTAGGTGGCTGGGGTGTCTGGCAGGTGCGTCAACTGCAAGGCAGTGAGTTCAACCAGGGCCAGCACATCGAGGCGCTGAACCAGCGCGCCGAGGCCCTGCAGCAGCGCGAACAGCAGATCAGTGCGCAACTGGCCAGCCTGCCGGCTGCCAGCGAACTGGAAGATCGCCGCCGCCTGGTAGCGCAGTTGCAAGGCGACCAGCAGCGCCTTAGCCAGCGGTTGGAAACCGTACTGGGCGAGAGCCGCAAGGAATGGCGCCTGGCCGAGGCCGAGCACCTGCTGCGCCTGGCCACACTGCGCCTGTCGGCGCTGCAGGACATCACCAGTGCCAGGGCCCTGGTCGAGGGTGCCGACGAAATCCTGCGCGAGCAGAGCGACCCAGGTGCCTTTGCCGCCCGCGAACAATTGGCGCGCAGCCTGGCCACGCTCAACAGCACCCAGCAACCGGACCGTACCGGCCTGTTCCTGAAACTGGCTGCACAGCGCGAGCTGGTGCAGCAGCTCAGTGCCCAGTCGCCCGAGTTCGCCAGCAACGCCGATGCGCTTGGCGCCCTGACCTCTGACGGTGATGGTGCCAGCCGCCTGTCGCAGTGGTGGGCAGAAATCTCCAAGTACTTCCAGATCGACTTCAATGCCGATGACAACGTGCGGCCGCTGCTGGCCGGGCAGCAACTCAACCAGCTGCGGCTGGCCCTGAGCCTGACCATCGAGCAGGCTCAATGGGCCGCACTCAATGGTGACGCCAAGGTTTATACCCAGGCGCTGGACGACGCCCGCAGCGTGCTGCTGGCCAACTTCAATGCCGACAACCCGCAAAGCAAGGCCATGCTCGACAGCCTAAATGCCTTGGCCGATCAACCCGTGTCGGTGGTTACCCCCGACCTCAGCGAAAGCCTGGCGGCCGTGCAGGCCTACATCCAGCGCCGTCACCTGCCGGCCGAGGCTGAAGGGGGCAAGCCATGAAGCGTGTCTACCTGCTGGCCGTGCTGGCGATTGTAGTTGCCGCGGCGCTGGGTATTGCGGTCGCCAAACACAGCGGCTATGTGCTGGTTTCCTACGGAAGCTTCCGCTATCAGTCGGGGCTGTGGGCGGCCCTGGCCGGCCTGCTGGCCGTGGTCGCACTGGTGTGGTTGTTGCGTTACCTGGTCGGTCTGGTGCTGACCTCCAGCGGCGTGGTCAACCCGTGGTCGCGGCGTAACCGCAGCCGGCGTATCCGGGTCGCCATCGAGCAGGGCCAGCTGGACCTCGCCGAAGGCCGCTGGGCCAGTGCCCAACGCCACTTGCACCGTGCCGCCGAGGCCGAGCGCCAGCCGCTGCTTTACTACCTCGGTGCTGCGCGTGCAGCAAACGAGCAAGGCCGCACCGAAGACAGCGACAACCTGTTGGAGCGTGCGCTGGAGCGGCAACCGCAAGCGGAACTTGCCATTGCCCTGACCCATGCCCAGTTGCAGATGGACCGTGGTGAAAGTGAAGGTGCTTTGGAAACCCTGCTGGCCATGCAGGAGCGTCACCCGCACAACGGCCAGGTATTGCGCCTGCTGCAGCGCCTGCACCTGGAGCGGGGCGACTGGTCGGCGTTGATCCGCCTGCTTCCAGACCTGCGCAAGGGCAAAGTGCTGCCGCCCGCCGAGCTGGCTGCCCTGGAGCAGCGTGCCTGGGGCCAGAACCTGAGCCTGGCCACCACCCGTGGCGAAGACACGCAAAGTGCACGTCAAGCCTTGGAGCGCGCCTGGCAGCAACTGACCGCGGCGCAGCGCCAGGAACCACAGCTGGTATTGGCCTACGCCGAGCAATTGCGCCAGGTGGGTGCACAGAGCGAGGCCGAGCAAGTACTGCGCACTGCCCTCAAGCGCGACTACGAAAGCCACCTGGCCCGCTTGTACGGCCTGGTGCGTGGTGATGATCCGGCGCGCCAGTTGCAAACCGCCGAAGGCTGGCTCAAGGCTCACCCGCAAGATGCCAGCCTGCTGTTGACCTTGGGCCGGCTCAGCCTGCAGAACCGCCTTTGGGGCAAGGCGCGTGACTATCTGGAAAGCAGCCTGCGCATGGAACGTAACCCTGAGGCCTGTGCCGAACTGGCCCGCCTGCTCGCTGGCCTGGGCGAAACCGAGCGCAGCAACCAGCTGTTCCAGGAGGGCCTTGGCCTGCTGGACGAACGCCTGCTGGCCCTGCCGCTGCCAGAAGGCGTGCGCGCCTGACCTACCCCAGAGCCCGCGCCAAGGTGCGGGCTTTGGGGGTTGGTAACTGATCTACGCCTGTACGTTACCTCTGCAAGCCATTTCTTCAGGCACCTCCTGCCGCTTTGCTGGAAATTTCCTACACGATTCAGCGACTTGTCGTTACTGTCGCGCCTTGAAACAAAGTGCGTCTTTCCTCTACCGTTTCAAGCCACCACCATTTCCCCGGGACCTTCCCTGCCCATGCTGCCGGCCCGCTTACGCACATTTTTCGTTCCTGCCTGCCTGGCCGCACTGGCGGTACTGGCTGCGTCTTTCCAACTGGAAAACATGCCCGGGCTTGTGCCGTGCCCCCTGTGCTTCAGCCAGCGGCTGCTGCTTGCCGTGTATGCGCTGCTGTGCCTGGGGGCAGTGCTGCAGGCGCCGGGCACGCAGGGCATCCGCCGTTACGCGCAGGCAACACTGGGCTGCTCGCTGGCCGGGGCGCTGCTGGCGGCGCGGCACGTCTGGCTGCAGGGCGCTGCCGGGGCAGCACATGTGTGCCCGGTGCCGATCGGGCGAGTGTTCGAGCAGTCCTGGGGCGAGGCGGTACGGCAACTGTTGCTGGGTGGCCCGGATTGCAACTCGCTGACCTGGAGCTTTCTCGACCTGACGCTGCCCGAGTGGAGCCTGCTGGCCTTCCTGCTGTTGGCGGCGCTGCCCTTGAGTTGCCTGCTGGCGTATCGTTTCCGCAGCCTGGCAAGAAGTTGACCTGGCGCAAGGCTGGGCCGATAGCGCGACCAATGGCGCTGTATAAGGGTATTAAACACTTGTATGAACTTTGTCTGCTGCGTACCTTGATGGGCAGCACGCACGGGAATAATCTCCCAGCACGAATACCGAAAATACAACTGCTCGATGCCGTCCTGCTGATGTCACCTTTGTGCTGCGCGGTCGTGGTGCGAGGTGCAGCGGCATCTACCCAGAAGGGAAGAGATCGCCATGCTCGATAGTTGTCAGAATGCCCAGGAACGCTGGGGTGGGGTTCACAAGCTGATCGACCGTTGGCTGGAGGAGCGCCAGCAACTGGTGCAGGCCTTCCGCGACCTGCGCGATGCCAAGCCTGCCTTTGCTGACAAGGACACGCACAGTGACTTCTGCGCACTGCTGGTGGACTACGTGTCGGCGTGGCATTTCGAAGTCTGCGAGCAACTGGTCAGTGAGGCCAAGGCATTCGATGACGAGAAAGCGCTGAAGCTGGCTGAAGAGATCAACCCGCGGATCAATGACATCACCCAGATTGCACTGGCCTTCAATGATCATTGCAGCAAGGGCGAGTGCAAGGACACCGAGCGTTTCGCCGAGAAGCTGGCCAAGCTGGGCGCCCTGCTGCACGAGCGCTTCGAGCTCGAAGACTGCCTGATCGAAGTGCTGCACACCGCGCACAAGGAAGAGGGCGCAGTCGAGGCCTGAAGGTTGGCGTCAGTCGCCAACCGCCAGCAGCTCGATCTCGAATACCAAGGGTGTATAGGGTGCGATCAGGTCACCCGCTCCTTCGGCGCCATAGGCTTGCGCTGAAGGAATCACCAGGCGCCATTTGGCGCCCGCGTGCATCCGCGGCAGGGCCACCTGCCAGCCCTCGATTACAGAATCCAGGTTGAACCACTGGGGCGTCTGGTTCTGGTCGAACACCGAGCCATCCGGCAACTTGCCCACATAGCGCACTTGTACTTTGCCACCTGCCTTGGGTTGCGCGCCCGTGCCTGGCTGCAGTTCGCTGTAGAGCACGCCTTCCGGCAGTTCGTGTACCCCATAACGCCCACGCTCATTGGCCATGAAGCGTGTTTCGGCTGCCTGCAATTTTTGCGTGGTGGCATCACTTTCCTGTGTTTCATGCTGCTGAAGCACTGCCTGCATGCGTGCCTTGTCAAGCTTTAGCGGTTGCCCCTGATAGGACTGCTTGAGGCCTTCGACCAGTGCGTCCAGTTGCAAGCCCGGCATTTCATGGCGCAGGCGCTCACCCAGGCTGGCGCCCAGGCTGTAGGCCAGGTCGTGCTCGTCGCTGTCGGCCAAGGCGATGGGGGCCAGCAGGCATAAACCTAAAAAAAGATATCGAGGCAATGCCCGGACTCCCAAATATCAGCAGTGATTAATTCAGCAACTACACTTTCACGCAGCTGCAAGATAACAACTTTGCCCAGGCATGCAACGCGGCGTAAATATTACGGTCAACATGCCCTAGCGGCGGTAGCAGCAGAAGCATAGTATGAGCCGCAATCTCGTCAGCCAGGAGGTAAACCATGTCGGCCAAAAAGAAGCCAGTAAGTACGCCGTTACACCTGCTCCAGCAACTTTCGGGCAGCCTGCTCGAACACTTGGAAGATGCCTGCTCGCAAGCGCTGGCTGATGCGGAAAAACTGCTGGCCAAGTTGGAAAAGCAGCGTGGCAAAGCCCAGGAAAAACTGCACACCGGTCGCCTGAAATTGCAGGATGCTGCCAAGGCAGGTAAAGCCAAGGCACAGACCAAAGCGCAAAAAGCCATTGGCGAACTTGAAGGGCTGCTCGATTCCCTCAAAGAACGTCAAACCCAGACCCGCTCTTACATCCAGCAACTCAAACGAGATGCTCAGGACAGCCTCAAGCTGGCCCAGGGTGTAGGCAAGGTTCGTGAAGCAGCAGCCAAAGCGCTGGATTCGCGTGCTGCCAAAACCACCAAACCAGCGGCTGCCAAACCTGCAACCAAGCCAGCTGCCAGAACCGCTGCTGCAGCCAAACCTGCGGCGAAGCCAGCTGCCAAGGCGACCGCTGCTGCCAAGCCAGCCGCCAAGCCAGCCGCCAGAGCGACCGCTGCTGCCAAGCCTGCCGCGAAACCAGCTGCCAAAGCGACCGCTACTGCCAAGCCTGCCGCTAAGCCAGCCGCCAAGGCGACCGCTGCTGCCAAGCCTGCCGCCAAGCCAGCCGCCAAAGCGACCGCTGCTGCCAAGCCTGCCGCCAAAGCGACCGCTGCTGCCAAGCCAGCCGCCAAGCCAGCTGCCAAAGCGACCGCTGCTGCCAAGCCTGCCGCTAAGCCAGCGGCCAAAGCGACCGCTGCTGCCAAGCCTGCCGCTAAGCCAGCTGCCAAAGCGACCGCTGCTGCCAAGCCTGCCGCTAAGCCAGCTGCCAAAGCGACTGCTGCAGCCAAACCTGCAGCCAAACCAGCCGCGAAACCCGCTGCCGCCAAAGCCCCGGCACGCGCTGCCGCCAAGCCAGCTGCCGCCAAACCTGTTGCCAGCAAGCCAGCGGAAACCAAACCCGCTACGCCTGCCGCCAGCACCCCGGCTGCCGCAACCAACTCGGCCACCCCGGCTGCTTCGGTAGCGCCCTCGGCACCCGCCAGCACCCCGGCTCAGTCGCCGTCTTCGGCGTCCTGAAGCGTAGCCGCCGCGACGCGCAGCTGAGTCAGCGCGTCGTGGTGGCGGGCAGGCTCCGGCGCCAGCCGGGCCAGCCAGTCGTCAGTGCCCCCCGAGTCTGCGGGCCACTGTCGCGACCGCTCGTGCAAACGCTCCAGCAAGGTCTTTTCGGCCTGCAACTCCAGCCCCTTCACCTGTTCACGTATCGCTCCCAGCTGCACATCATTCTGCGCTGCTGCTCGCCATTGCTGGCGCAGGCTACGTAACGGGAGGACCACTTCACGCTGCCAAGGCCCGGCAATTTCGCTCAACGCCTGGGCGCGCTCATCCAGCACAGCCACGCCACGCGTCTGCAGCCAGGTTGCGCACAACAGCAGGCAGACATCGCCACCCTGCGCCTGAAGCTCCAGGCAAGCCGTTTCCACGCCGGGCCTGGCATACAGGGCCAGGGCGTGATTCCACAGGTCGGTGTACATGGTTCTACTCGCGCTATGGGCCGAGGAAGCTGATAGACTCCGCGACCATCATGATCAGACTATCCAACCTCACTTTACAGCGTGGTCCGCAGCGCTTGCTAGACGGCGCCGACATGACCCTGCACCCCGGTCACAAGGCCGGCCTGATCGGCGCCAATGGCGCCGGTAAATCCAGCCTGTTCGCCTTGCTGCGCGGGGAGCTGACGCCTGACGGCGGCGATTGCCAGCTGCCCGGCGACTGGCGCATCGCCCACATGCGCCAGGAAGTCGATACCCTCGACCGCGTGGCCGTGGACTATGTGCTTGATGGCGACGTGCGCCTGCGCAAGGTCCAGGCTGACCTGGCCGCGGCCGAGCAGGCCCACGACGGCACCGCCCTGGCGCGCCTGCACAGTGAGCTGGAAAGCGCCGACGGCTACACTGCCGACGCTCGCGCCCGCAAATTGCTGGCGGGCCTGGGCTTCACCAACGAACAGATGGACCGCCGCGTCGGCGACTTCTCCGGTGGCTGGCGGATGCGCCTTAACCTGGCCCAGGCACTGATGTGTCCGTCCGACCTGTTGTTGCTCGACGAGCCCACCAACCACCTGGACCTGGATGCCATCCTGTGGCTGGAAGACTGGCTCAAGGGTTACCCCGGCACGCTGATGCTGATCTCCCACGACCGTGACTTCCTCGACGCCGTGGTCGACCATGTGCTGCACGTCGAACAACGCAAGCTCAACCTCTACAAGGGCGGCTACACCGCCTTCGAGCGCACCCGCGCCGAGCGCCTGGCGCAACAGCAGCAGGCCTACGAGAAGCAGCAGGCGCAGCGCGCGCACATGGAAAAGTACATCGCCCGCTTCAAGGCCCAGGCCACCAAGGCCCGCCAGGCACAAAGCCGGATCAAGGCCCTGGAGCGCATGGAGGAGCTGTCGGCGGCGCATGTCGATTCACCGTTCGACTTCGTCTTCCGCGAATCGCAGAAAATCTCCAGCCCGTTGTTGAGCCTGTCCGAAGGCCGCCTGGGGTATGGCGACAAGGCCATCCTCGACAAGGTCAAGTTGCAGCTTACCCCTGGCGCACGTATTGGTTTGCTCGGGCCTAACGGCGCGGGCAAGTCCACCCTGATCAAGAACCTCGCGGGCGAGCTGGAACCGTTGTCGGGCCGCCTGGTACGTGGCGAGAACCTGGCTGTTGGTTACTTTGCCCAGCACCAGCTGGATTCGCTGGACGACAAGGCCAGCCCGCTGCTGCACCTGCAGCGTATTGCCCCCGCCGAGCGCGAGCAGACCCTGCGCGACTTCCTGGGTGGTTTCGACTTCCATGGCGACCGTACTGACGAGCCGGTGGTGAACTTCTCCGGTGGTGAAAAGGCCCGCCTCGCGCTGGCGCTGATCGCCTGGGAACGGCCGAACCTGCTGCTGCTCGACGAGCCGACCAACCACCTCGACCTGGAAATGCGCCTGGCGCTGACCATGGCGTTGCAGGAGTTTGCCGGCGCCGTGGTGGTGGTATCCCACGACCGTCACCTGCTCAAGAGCACCACCGACGACTTCCTGCTGGTGGCCGACGGCAAGGTTGATACCTTCGACGGTGACCTGGACGACTACAGCCGCTGGCTGGTCGAGTACCGCCAGCGCAGCGCCCCGGCCAGTACGGCTGCGGTCAACCCGGACAAGACCGACAAGAAAGCCCAGCGCCAGGCTGCCGCGGCCTTGCGCCAGCAGCTGGCACCGCACAAGAAGGCTGCCGACAAGCTGGAAACCGAGCTCAACCAGGTGCACACGCAACTGGCCGAGATCGAGACCGCACTGGGTGACGGTGGCCTTTACGAGGCCGCGCGCAAGGACGAACTGCGTGACCTGCTGGCGCGCCAGACCAAGCTCAAGCAACGCGAAGGCGAGCTGGAAGAAGCCTGGATGGAAGCGCTGGAAACCCTCGAAAGCATGCAGGCCGAGCTCGAGGCGCTGTCCTGATGGAGGAGCTGCGTTCGCTGCTGCCAGGGCAATGGATGGATACCTTCTGGCTGGGCTTGCAGATCCTGTTGATCCTGGTGGCGGCCTTCGTCCTGCAGCGCATCATTGCTCGCGGGCTGAGCCGCCTGGGTCAGCGTTACCCGCTGCCACCGGAGTTGCTGGTGCCGGTGCGCGGTGGCTTGCGCTGGCTGATCATGGGCAGCGCGCTGCTGTTTGTGCTGGAGCGGCTGGGTGTTTCCGCGACAGTCCTGTGGACTGCATTGTCAGGCTTCGTCGCGGTGGCGGCAGTGGCGTTCTTCGCCATGTGGAGCGTGTTGTCCAACCTGCTGTGCGCGGTGCTGATTTTTACGGTCGGGCCGTTTCGCATCGGCGATGTGGTCGAGCTGGTCGATACACTCGACAAGCCGGGCGTCAAAGGCCGTGTGATCGCCATCAACCTGCTGTTCACCACCCTGCTGGAAATGCCCGAGGCGGGCGGGGCGCTGGTGCAGGTGCCCAATAGCCAGTTCTTCCAGAAATCGGTGCGGCGCTGGCGCGGGGCCGAGGTGCAGGCCCTGCACAAAGAGGCGCCTGTCGAGGCCGACTAAACCTGTGCCGGCCTCTTCGCGGGCATGCCCGCTCCCACAGAACCCGAAGCCGGCACTGTAGCTGTGGGAGCGGGCGCGCCCGCGAAGAGGCCGGTACAGGCCGTGAAATTCCTCAAAATTTACTGGTTATTTTTTCACCAACACCTTAGCTTAACGGTTTGCAACATATGTTCGAGCGAGGTGTGTGATGTCGATGGAAGTATGGTTGGGCTTCTTTGCCGCCTGTTGGGTGATCAGCCTTTCACCCGGTGCCGGGGCGATCGCCTCGATGTCCAGTGGCCTGCAATACGGCTTCTGGCGTGGTTACTGGAATGCCCTGGGCCTGCAGCTAGGCCTGATCGTGCAGATCGCCATCATCGCCGCTGGCGTCGGCGCCATCCTGGCCGCCTCGGCCACGGCGTTCCAGATCATCAAATGGTTCGGCGTTGCCTACCTCGTCTACCTGGCCTACAAGCAGTGGCGCGCCTTGCCGATGGACATGGCCGATGAGTCTGGCGTGCGCCCGATCGGCAAACCGCTGAGCCTGGTGTTCCGTGGTTTCCTGGTCAACGTCAGCAACCCCAAGGCACTGGTGTTCATGCTGGCGGTGCTGCCGCAGTTCCTCAACCCGCATGCGCCGCTGTTGCCGCAGTATGTGGCAATTACCGTGACCATGATCAGCGTGGACATGCTGGTGATGGCGGGTTACACCGGGCTGGCTTCGCGGGTGTTGCGCTTGCTGCGTACGCCCAAGCAGCAGAAACGCCTGAACCGGACCTTTGCCGGGTTGTTCATTGGTGCGGCAACCTTCCTGGCGACCCTGCGCCGCGCGCCCATCTGATCCACCGTATCTCGGCCATTCGCGGGCTTGCCCGCTCCCACAGGTATTGCGCCGCTCTCAGGCGTGGCACATCGCCTGTGGGAGCGGGCAAGCCCGCGAATGGGCCAACGCTATTTCTGCCTGTCCACCAACCCCTTGAGCAGATCAACCGGTAACGGAAAAACTATGGTCGAGCTCTTGTCCCCGGCAATCGCCCCCAGCACCTGGCGGATGTCCAGGTTCAGCTGCTCGCGTTCTGCCAGCAGTTCGTCCAGTTCGTGCTTGCCCAGCACTGCGCGCAGCGTGGTCTGGGCCAGCTGGCTGGTTGCCACGAGGAAGTCTTCAACCTGGATGATCGCCTTTTGCGGGTCTAGAACGCGAAAGTACAGCACCGCGTTGACCTTGACCGAGACGTTGCCCCGGGTAATCACATCCTGCGGCGGCGCATCACCAGCTCGGCAATCATGAAGGCGAGGCCCAGCAGGATCAGGGCCGCCCCGGCGAAACTCACCGGAACCACCAACACGGCCTGTTCGCTGGCGGCCATTACGGCGTTGCCCCCGGCAACAGTCGCAGCCTGCCCGCCGGGCGCAATGCCAAGCAGCATCAGCAGCAACAACCAGCGCCAGCAGCGGGCGATCACCTGTCGTCACCTCGTTTGCCTCTATTGCACAAGTTTAGCCCTGCTTGCCGCTGCCAGGCCTAAAATTGAAGATTGGGGGGCGAAACCGGAGGTGCATCATGCGTATGGCAAAGACCCTGCAGGCCCGCCTGGACAAGGCCAACTGCGACTACGACATCATCCCCCATCCACATTCGGCCACCAGCCTGGAGTCTGCCCGTACGGCCGGTGTGCCCGCCGAGCGGGTCGCCAAGTCGGTGATGCTCGATGACCGGCATGGCAACTACATCATGGCCGTGCTGCCGGCCAACCGGCACCTGGACATGAGCAAGGTGCGCACGTCCGGCGCCTGGCAACTGACCCGTGAAAGCGGTCTGCCGAGCCTGTTCAATGACTGCGAGCGCGGCGCCGTACCAGCCCTTGGCGATGCCTACCAGATAAAAATGCTGCTCGATCCGAGCCTGACCCGCCAAGGCGATGTCTACCTGGAGGCAGGTGACCACGATCACTTGATCCACATGAGCATGGAGCAGTTCATGAAGCTGGTACCTGAAGCCGAAGTGCGCGAGCTGTGCTGATGTTTTCACACCAATGCCAGGCGGGCGTCGTGGACGGCTTGCCTGGCCCCGAGGAGGAACCATGGAAGCGCCGACCCATCAGTTTTCCGAGCTGTTCAAACAGTTGGGATTGCCCGACGATCCCAAGAGCATCGATCAGTTCATCGCCAGCCATTCACCACTGAAGAATGAAATCAAACTGGTGGATGCGCCGTTCTGGACCGAGTCTCAGCGTGCCTTTCTCAAGGACAGCATCATTGAAGATGCCGATTGGGCAGTGCCCTTCGACCAACTCAACGAAGCGTTGCGCCGCCCCCGAAAATAAAGCGCCGAGCGGCACCTGACGAGTGAGTGGCCGTTGCTATGCTCAGGAAAACAATAAGGGGATAGCGCGATGAAAGATCCCTACGCACCAGGTTTCTGGTGCTCCGTGACGATCCTGGGCACCCTGACGGCCAGTTACTTCTACGGCATCAGGCAGACGCAACAGATGAACCAGGCAGTGCATTTCCTGTATGCCGCTGCCGCTGTCACTGTGGCGTTTGCACTGGTGACGCTGACCTGGATCGCCTGGCAGCAGTTGCACCTGAACAAGCGCGAAGTGATCCAGGGGCGAACGTTGCTGACCATCTGGAACACCAAGGTGGCATTACGCCGCGTTGAAACGGTGTTCGACCGTTATTTCTGGGGCAGCTACTGGCATTCGGGGCGTACCTTCGAAGAGGTCATGGGCGAGCTCAAGGGCACACCGCTGGAGCAGAGCCTGGATGCCCTGAAGCGCCAGTGCCGCGTGCTCGACCGTGAAATCCATGACCACCACCATCACTGGCTGGCCAACGCTCGCGACCTGTCCAGCGTGGCCCAGGCCATGGCACGTGAGCGCTACCAGCTGGACCTGGGCGAGCCTACGCACAGTGGCCACGGCAATACGGCAGTGCTGAACCGGGACCTGGAAGTGCTGGTCTACACCTGGTCGGCGCGCCTGCGCAGCTTCGACCATCAACTGGACGAACTGGAGCGCGCCTACCATTGAGGCGCTTCATTCGCCGCGGATGTATTGCTCCAGTTGCAGGATCAGGCTGGCCTGTTCGGCGATGGTTTCCTTGACCAGGTCACCGATCGACAGCAGGCCCAGCAGCTCACCATTGCTCACCACCGGCAGGTGGCGCAAGTGCCGGTTGGTCATCAGGTTCATGCAGTACTCAAGGTTCTGCTTCGGCTCCACGGTGACGACCGGGGCGCTCATGATTTCGCGTACCGGGGTGGCTGCAGACGAGCGCCCCTTCAGCACCAGTTTGCGTGCATAGTCCCGTTCACTGACGATACCCACCACCTGGTTGCCCTCGACCACGGGCAGCGCACCGACGTTTTTCTCCGCCAGCATTTTCAGGGCGTCGAGCACCGAGTCATCCGGGCCGATGGTGTACACGGTCTGGTGCTGGGACTTGGTCTTGAGGATTTGTTCGACGGTTTTCATGTGGGCCTCTGCGGGTGGAAAAAGCGCTGTCTCGGTGTAACTAAAGCATCCGGTACGGCGCTCTGCACGGCAATGCAGGAAACGGCATGGAGTCGATTGAAAAACGTCATGAGTGTCGCCTGTGCCGGCCTCTTCGCGGCTGAAGCCGCCCCCACAGGTACATCGCAGGCCTCAGGCATACGGAGTCCTTGTGGGAGATTGCCCTGCCCATTGGGCTGCGCTGTCGCGCGGAGAACTGATGCCGGGCACACCGCGTACCCTGTGGGAGCGGGCGCGCCCGCGAACACCGGCGCAGCCGGTGCCATGCACCGCGTTGGATTCTTCGCGGGCACGCCCGCTCCCACAGGGTCCCTGCTAAATCAGTAAGTGATGCGCAGTTTTGTGGGAGCGGGTTTACCCGCGAAGAGGCCGGTATTGCCGATCAAAGCTTCGGCATCTGCCCGAGCCGCGCCACCATCTCGCTCACGATCTGCAGGTCCAGCATGAACTGGTCCACAGTCTTGAACTCGTTGTCGTTGTGCCCGGTGTACTTCACATCCGGCATGGCCAGGCCGAACTGCACGCCGTTGGGCAGGTCGTGCACCGAGGTTGCGCCGGCAGAGGTGCCAAACTCATGCTTCATGCCCAGGTTCTCGGTGGCCACCGCGAGCAGGGCCTTGACCCATTCGCCCTCGGGGTTGCGGTACATCGGTTCGTCCAGGCTGTAGTCGAAGGCCACCGAGGTGTGGCTTTGCCGGGTCCACTTGCCCAGTTTGTCGGCCAACTCGTCCTTGATCGTGGCGATTGGCTTGCCTTTGGGAATGCGCAGGTTCACTGCCAGTTTCAGGCCTTTGTCATCCACCCCGACAAAAGTCAGCGAGGCGGTCAGCGGGCCCATGAAAGCGTCCTTGAAAGCAACGCCGAGCTTGGTGCCCAGATAGTCCAGGCCCCAGTTGTCGGCGGCGTAGCGGGCGGCGTCAGTGAAGTGGTTTTGCTTGAGTGGCACCTGCGGGCCCAGCCCGTTGATGAAGCCGAGCATACGCGCTACCGGGTTTACGCCGGACTCTGGCTCCGAGGAGTGGGCGGAAACACCGGTCACGGTGAGTAACACCTGTTTGCCATCGGCTTTGGCGTCAATGCTGAAGTCGCCGCCCTGTTTCTTCACGTACTTGGCACCGGCTTGCTGCAACTGTTTGGCCAGCTGAGCCGGGTTGTCCGAAACCAGGGTCGCCACCGAGGTAGTCGGTATCTGGTTGGTGGCCAGGCCGCCGGTCAGGTTGACGATTTCTGCGCCCTTGCCGGTGCCCGCCCGCTTGCTGAAGCTGGCCATGACCGTGCCGTAGCCCTTCTCGGCAATTACCACAGGGTAGCCGCCGTCGAGGGCCAGGTTGTAGTCGGGGGTGGGGTTGCGCTCGAAGTAGTAGGGGATGGCGTCGCCGCTGGTTTCTTCGGTGGTGTCGATAAGCAGCTTGAATTGCCGGGCCAGCGGCAGGTTCTCGTCCTTGGCCACTTTCAGGGCGTACATCGCTACCACGATGCCGTTCTTGTCGTCTTCGGTGCCGCGGCCGTACATGCGGTCGCCGACCAGGGTGACCTTGAACGGGTCCAGGCGCGTGCCGTCGGCCAGCTTCCAGTTGTCCGGGTTGACCGGCACCACGTCGGCATGGGCATGGATGCCGATCACTTCCTTGCCGCTGCCGAGCGAAACCTCATACACCCGGTTGTCGATGTTGCGGAAGGCCAGGCCAAAGCTATCGGCCAGGGCCTTGAGCTTGTCGGCAATCTTCAGGAACTCGGGGTTCTCGTGCTGTGGCGTCCCCTCGACACTGAAGGTGGGGATGGCCACCAGTTCGCGCAGGGTTTCGGTGGCGGCCTTGCCGTACTTGATACGGGTATACAGGCCGAGCAGGCGGTTGATTTCATCTTGCTGTTCGGCGGCCAGTTGCTTGTTGGCCAGGTAGGCGTCCAGGGTTGCCTCAAGGTTGTCGGCCTTGGCCAGGTCGCTGCCTTTGAGCTTGCCTAGGAACTGCTTGAAGTCGCTCGGGGTGCTGCCGTCGAAGGCTTTGACGATGGCAGCGGACTGCTGCTGGGTGAGGTTGGCCTGGGCCGGCTGGGTGAACAGGCCGATGCTGGCCAGCAGCAGGGTGGTGGCGGTCAGTTTTTTCAGGTGCATGGTTGTGCGCATTCCTTCGCCAATCATTGTTATGGGCTACCCGTCAGAAAACGGGAAGACGCCCACGCTAACACCAATGACCCGTGGCACGGGAGTACCAGAAACGCGACATGTCGCACAAACGAAAAAGCCCCGGGCTCAGGCCCAGGGCTTTTTGATATGGCGCACTCGGCGGGATTCGAACCCACGACCCCTGCCTTCGGAGGGCAGTACTCTATCCAGCTGAGCTACGAGTGCAACGCGCACGCATGATACCCATCTGTGCCAGTGGCGTCCATCGCCTTGATCTGTGGCTTTTTTTCCCTGTTCTCACGGGATGTGCACAGGAGGCTCAGAGGTGCCATCGGGCTACCACCTCGTGTGCTGGTGCGTAGCGGTTAATCGAGATATCTTTCGACCCGACGATGACCCCCGTTATGCCCATCGATACTGAACACTATGCCCGCAGCCTGGCCTCGCTCAAGGATGCACGGGCGCTGATGGAAACTGCACGTGCCTATGTGGCCGCCTGGCCCGACCTCTATGTGCTGGCGCAGCAGCGAGCCAGCAGCTACCTCCAGGCACATACCGGCCAGGCGCTGGACCCGGACAAGGTGTGGTGGCATGCCTTCGACACCGCCGTCAGTGCGCCCACATTCACTGGCTGGCGGCATGCCGGGCCGCCGACTCAATCGCTGACCTTCACCCAGTTGCTGGTCCATCGCTTCGGCGGTGGCTTCCAGGAGGCACCGGACACCCTGGCACTGTACAGCGGCTTCTACACTGCGGATGGCAATGCCGCTGAATATGACCAGACCAATGAAGTACGCCTGGACGCCCAACAAGTGCTGGATGATTTCTGGGCGATGGACTTCGCTGCCCAGGTGCATGCACGTACCGAACTGTTCTGGGCTGAAGAGGGCCGCACGTTGCCGCTGCTGGCCAGGGCCGGCTTCATCGCGGCCATCGAGCAAGGCGTGCGCGAGTCGGCGCTCGACGAGGGCGACCGCACCCTCTTGCTCAACTGGCTTGGCCTGGCAAGCGACCACCCCCCCACATTGGCCGACTTGCAAGCCATCAGCCCAGGCACCTCGATGAGCCTGCGCGAATACCTGCGAGCGGGTGGTGGCCGCCTGCTGACCTTGATGGCTGGCGATGGTCGCATCTTCCTCTACGATCCGGCCTCGGCCAAGCCATTGCAGGCTTTTGCCCGGCGAGAAAGCCTGCAGCACTGGCTGGGCGAGCAGCAGCCTTTGGGTGAGGGCCAGGCATTGTCTGCTGACCTGTTTGAAACGCTTGCGCACTGGGCCAAGGCAGATCTGCAAGCGCAACAGCAAGCGCTGATCAGCAATGCCGACCTGCGCAAACAGCTATGGCGGGGCTACCTGGGGGCGTTCATTCAGGTATTTGGCAGTTTTGCGACAGCTGCATGGCCGTTGAGCCTGCTTCTGCTGGGGGCAGGCGGGGCGCGCCTGGTGCTGGACGTTGATGCTGCCTGGCATAGCCGTTCTACCGACCAGCGCCGTGCCGCGATCATCTCTGCGGTGGGCGATGCACTGGTCACGGTGTTTTCCATCATCGACATAGGCCTGGGCGTACGTGCCTTGACTTACCGGGAGCCACCGCATGTACGCCTGGCCAACCTCGAAGGCTGGCAAGCCACTGATGAACTGGGCGAAGACATGGAGAACCTGGAAGCCAACCGGATCTTGGGCCTGGATACCTGCACTGAAGGGTTACTGAGCGGAATCAAGCTCAGTGATGACGGCGCTACCTGGATTGAAATGCGTGAAAGAACCGTGCGTGTGCGCTATAGCCCGGACTTGTCAGAGTGGCTGGTGGTGCATGACGACGACCCGTACGCGTTCCTGCCAACCTTGCCGGTGCGTATGGAGGAAAGTGGCCTGTGGCAGTTGCAGGCACCTGAAGCACGGCTGGAGACGCTGACCTCACGCTTCTGGGATGTGTATATGCACCCCAACGAGGGTTTCGCCGTCGGGCTTTCAGAGGACATTCTGGCACGCCAGAGAGCGTTGTTGAGCGAGGCAGACCTGCCTCGGGTCAAGGACCACGATGACGCCATCGTGGATGAGCAAGGCTGGACCTACGCGCTGCGTGATGGCAAACGCCACTACACCTTCGAGGAAGACGGCGACCTGCACAATATGCTGGTGCTGAACTACAGCATGGAAGTTGCCAAGGTCAATGACCTGTTCCGCTTCGGGCGGACTGACCTGCCGACGCTCTCGCGCGAGGAAGTTCATGCTTACCTGAATCTGTTGTTCGATTCGCTGGAAACGCTACCGAAGTCCAATGCCATGCGTTTATGGCGTGGGGGCAGCAACCTGAGGGCGACTGGCGGCGTCCGCTATCGTACCGGCGAGGTGAATGTTGGCGATGTCCTGGTCAACACGGACATCACCTCCTTCACCGAAAACCCCTACGTACTGCGCATGTTCCTGACCTCTAAAACCACTAACGCATTCGATGAAACAGCGGTGGTGTATGAATGGGTAGGTGAGGGCTTGCGCAGCGGCATACCCGTGGCGCCGCTGTCGATCCACCCGGTGGAGGCCGAGGTATTGTTCACCCCGGGGCATTACTTTCGGATTGAGTCGGTACGTGAAGTGCTGGGCAATGACTATCGCTTCATCAAAGTGCGGATTCGCGAAGTGGAGCGGCCCACCGAGGGTACGCTGCTCGACATGCGTACCGGCGAGCCCTTTGACCGCCAGGCGTATGCCGAGCGGGTCGGCAGCGAGGCGCTGGTCGAGCGCCTGTTCCCCAGCCAGCCAGGCTCACAAGGCGATGAGTTCCGGTCTTAGGCCCTCAACCCTTGCTCGCGCCGGTTCGGGTCGGTTGACCACGCCGGTAACCTGCCCCAGCACTTTTTCCCGCAGGCTGTGCAGGGCTACCCCGCTGCGCTGGCGCGGATGTGGCAGCGGTACCTCGACCACCGACCTGATCCGACCCGGGCGCGGCTCCAGAACCACCACCCGGTCTGCCAGGTAGGTGGCCTCCTCGGCATCGTGGGTCACCAGTAAAACGGTGACCCCGGCGCGTTCGCGAATGGCCAGCAGCTCATCCTGTAGCTGCTGACGGGTCAATGCATCCAGCGCGCCAAACGGTTCGTCCAGCAGCAGGATACGGGGGCTGGCGACCAACCCGCGTGCAATCGCCACACGCTGCGCCATGCCGCCGGAAAGCTGGTGTGGGTAGGCGGACTCGAAACCCAGCAGGCCAACCAACTGAACGAATTCATGTATGCGCCGGGCGCGCTCGCCCTGGGTCAGGTGCTCGTTGACCAGGCCAAGCGCGATGTTCTGCGCCACTGTCAGCCAAGGGAACAGGCGGTGCTCCTGAAAGACGATACCGCGCTCACCCCCGATGCCGCTGACGGTATGGCCGTCAACGCGGATGCTGCCGCTGTAATCGGTATCCAGCCCTACCAACAGGCGTAAAAGCGTGGACTTGCCGCAGCCCGAGGCACCGACGATGGCAATGAGCTCGCCTTGGTTGATCGACAGGTTGAAGTTGCGGATCGCTTCGATGGGCTGACCGTCCACGCTGAAAACCTTGCTGACATTCTCGAAGCAGACCAGCGGCGGTGTGACGTCGGGCTGGTTGGCCGCGTGCAGGTGCGAAGTGTTGAAGGCGTTCATGCAGTTCTCCAGCGCGTGGCGCGCGATTCTAGGCGTTGTCCAAGGGTGCCGAGCAGGGCGCCGACCAGGCCGATCAGCACCATCGCAGCCATTACCTGGTCCATGCGGAACAGTTGCTGGGCGCCGATCATCAGGCTGGCGATGCCGCCGTCCGAAGGCATGAAGTATTCGGCGCCGATGGTGCCCAGCCAGGCATAGATCAGCGACAGGCGCAGGCCGGCAAAAATGGCCGGGGCTGCACCGGGCAGCACCAGCAGGCGCAAGCGTTGCCACAGGCCCAGGCGTAACGTGCGGGCCGCTTCGCCCAGCTGTGGCGAGAGGCTGGCGATACCGCGCTGGGTAGCGATCAGCAGCGGGAAGAATGCGGCCAGGCCGACGAACACATGCTTGGCCCCTTCACCCAGGCCGAACCAGGCGGTGAGCAGCGGCACCCAAGCGAACAGCGCTACCTGGCGCAAGGCCGTAAGGCCAGGTCCGAACAGGCGATCTGCCGGTTTTGAGAGCCCCAGCAGCAAGCCGGTCAGCAGACCGGCACCGCCACCCAGCAGCAGGCCGGCGAGGGTGCGCTCCAGGCTTAGCAGCAAGGCTTGCGGCAGTGACCCATCGGCCAGACCGACCAGCAGTGTGCGCAGCACCTCAAGTGGCGAAGTGAGGATGTTCGGGTCAACCCAGCCGAAACTGTTGCTGGCTTGCCACAGCGCCAGCAGTGCCAGAGGCAGCAGCAGGCTTTGCCATCCGCGTGGCACCGGCCCGCGCTGCTGTTCACCCGTGGCCGGTTGTGGCCAGTACAGAAGGCGCTTTTCCAGGCCGGAGAAGCTGCGCTCCAGTACGGCACCCACCAGGCCGATTACCAGAATGCACAGCAGCACCAGGTCGAGCATGAACAGCTGGCGTCCCCACACCATCAGGTAGCCGATTCCTTCGCTGGATGCCAGCAGCTCCACCGCCAGCAGCGAGGTCCAGCCGGTGGCCAGGGCCAGGCGCACGCCAGTGAGAAAAGCGGGCAGGGCAGCTGGCAGCAGCAGGCGCAGGAACAGCAGGTGGCGTGGCAGGCGCAGGGCCGCAGCGGCTTCACGCAGTTTTGGCTGGGCATCGCGCACACCCACCAGTGTGTGCAAGGTGACGGGCACCACCACGGCTTTTACCAGCACCACGAGCTTCAGCAGTTCACCGATGCCAAAGAACAGCATGAACAGCGGGATCCAGGCCAGAGTGGGAATTTGCGCCAGCGCCACGAAAGTCGGCAAAACCAGCGTCTGTGCTTGCCGCGAAGCGCCCAGCCACACCCCCAGCAGCAATCCGCTGCCGATACCCGCCGCCAGCCCCCAGCACAACCGTTGCAGGCTTATCCACAGGTGCCCCCAGAGCTCGCCAGAGCCAAACTCCACCGCGCTCTGCCACACCAGTGCCGGCGCCGGCAGGATCTGCTCGCTCATCCAGTGCTGCCGGCTCGCCACCACCCACAGCAGCGCAATCAGCACAGGCAGCAACCAAGGCAACAAGCGGTCACGGCCTGTGTGGGGGCGGCCTTGTTTCGCGATAGGGCCGCGCAGCGCCCCCGGAAGCCACCTCCGATTCCTGCTCAGAACTCCATTCATCGGCCATCTCTCGAGACGTTGTTAGTTTATTCACTTATGGAATTAAAAAATCCAACAAGCAACTTTCAAGAGATAAGAGCATGCGTCCCCTGCATACGGAAGCCCCCCGTCGTTGCGTTTTCCTCATATTTTCCATGCGCTTTGCGCAAGCACCTCGCAGACCCGCATGCAGCCTGGTTTATGCCTTCCAGTTACTGAAAGATGAAGTTTTGGTCTTTGTAGGTTCTAACCAGACCTGCCTAGCTTCTGGCCAAAGCGCCGGCCATCGCCGGTGGCAGCCTGCCAAGGAGCCTTGCCATGAAAACCCCGTTGCGCCACCTCGTTACCGCCCTTGGGCTGGCCTTCACCCTCGGTGCCCAGGCGGCCGAGCCCGCCAAGCCTGAGAGCATCCGTATTGCCGTGCCCGACCTCAGTGCCGGCAGCAAGCCCAGTGCGGGCGGCGTAGTTGATGTGCTGCGTGATCAGCAGTTGCTTGAGAAGGAATTTGCCAAGGACGGCATCCGCATCGATTGGCACTTCTTCAAGGGGGCCGGCCCTGTGGTCAACGAGGCGTTGGCCAACGGCCAGGCCGACTTCGCCTACCTGGGTGACCTGGCCGCGATCGTCGGCAAGGCCAATGGCCTGGACACCCGCGTGCTGTCGGCAGGTGTGCGAGGGGTCAAGAGTTACCTGGGCGTAGTGCCTGGCTCCGGCATCAAGACCCTGCACGACCTCAAGGGCAAGCGCGTGGCGGTGTTCCGTGGTACGGCCAACCAGCTGTCGTTCGCCAGTGCACTGGCCAGCCAGGGGCTGACCGAACGCGAACTGAAGGTCATCAACCTGGACTTCAATGCCGCCAACGCCGCGCTGGCCGCCAAGCAGATCGACGCCACCTGGGGCCTGTCCAACCTGCTGTCACTGCGTGAGCGCGGGCTGGTGGAGTTGCCGGTCAACTCGCGCGACCTTGAAGGTGCCGGCAGCACCCAGGCGGTGCTGCTGGGCACGGGCGACTTCATCCGCAAGTACCCCGAGCTGGTCCAGCGCCTGGTCAACGCCCAGGAGCAAGCCAGTAACTGGCTGCGCGATGAGCACAACCGCGAGGCGTATGTGGACCTGGTGGCCAACAACGCCAACTGGCCACGCAGCATCCTCAGCGATGACCTGGCCAAGGAAAACCTCGCCCACTACTTCGACCCACGCCTGGACGCCGAATTTGTCGGCCAGTTGCAGCAGGGCGTCGACCTGGCAGCCAAGGAGCGCCTGATCCGCCGTGGCTTCCAGGTAGCCGACTGGATCGAACCACGCTTTCTCGATGCTGCATTGAAACAGGAGCAGGCCGTGCAGGCTGCTCGCTGAAACCTGATAACCCGACAATCACCGCAAGGACCACGACCATGAGCAATGCCGCCCTGGCCACCGCGCCACAAGCCCTCGAACTCGACATTCACCCGGTTGCCGGCCGCATCGGCGCCGAAATCCGCGGGGTGAGGCTGTCTGCCGACCTCGATGCAGCCACGATCGAGGCGATCCAGGCTGCACTGGTACAGCACAAGGTGATCTTCTTCCGCGATCAGACGCACCTGGATGACCAGAGCCAGGAAGGCTTTGCCAAGCTGCTCGGCGAGCCGGTTGCCCACCCCACCGTGCCTGTGGTGGACGGTACCAGCTACCTGCTGCAACTCGATGGCGCCGATGGCCAGCGGGCCAACTCCTGGCACACCGACGTGACCTTCGTCGACGCCTACCCCAAGGCCTCCATCCTGCGCAGCGTGGTGGCGCCGGCATCGGGTGGCGATACCGTGTGGGCCAACACGGCGGCGGCCTATCAGGAGCTGCCCGAGCCGCTGCGTGAACTGGCCGACAAGTTGTGGGCGGTGCACAGCAACGAGTACGACTACGCCAGCATCAAACCCGATGTGGACCCGGCCAAACTGGAGCGTTACCGTAAGGTGTTCACCTCGACGGTGTACGAAACCGAGCACCCGGTGGTGCGTGTGCACCCGATCAGTGGTGAGCGGGCACTGCAACTGGGGCATTTCGTGAAACGCATCAAGGGCTATTCGCTGGCGGATTCGCAGCACCTGTTTGCTGTGCTGCAGGGGCATGTGACGCGCCTGGAGAACACCGTGCGCTGGCGCTGGCAGGCGGGGGATGTGGCGATCTGGGATAACCGCGCGACGCAGCATTATGCGGTGGATGACTATGGTACCCAGCCACGGGTGGTGCGGCGGGTGACCTTGGCGGGGGAGGTGCCTGTGGGTGTCGATGGCCAGTTGAGCAGGACTACGCGTAAAGGCTGATATAGCCGGGGCCGCTTTGCGTCCCATCGCCGGCAAGCCAGCTCCCACAGGTACTGCACATGACTTGAGTTCGGCGCGGTCGGTGTGGGAGCTGGCTTGCCGGCGATTCGGGGGCGAAGCCCCCGCCAGCTACACCTCGGTATCACAGGCAATCAACTGCCTGACCAGCCCCTGCGCCAACGGCGACAAACCATACCCCACCCGGCTCACCACTCCATAGCGGGTATGGCACGCCTCTTCCTGCTCGGGCGTCAGGTCCGCCAGGTTCAACTTCACCAACCCGCCCTCGCGTTGATACGGCCGCAAATTGGCATTGCAGGCAATGCCGATGGTGTCCGAGTGCATCACCACATTCAGTAGGGCATACCCGTGCTCGCACTCTACCGCTGGCAGGAAGTCCTGCCGCCCGCTGAGGTCGCTGAGGATCTTGCGGATGTTCGGCGGGCGGAAGGTGGTGGCCATCGGGTAGTCGAACAGGTCTCGCGCATGCACGGCTTCCTGCTGGGTCAGCGGGTGCCCGGCGCGGCAGCAGAAGTGCCAGCGCTGTGGCGTCAGTTTGTGCACCTGGTAGTCCGGGTCGGACTCGAACTGGCGAGTGTCGGCAACAAAGAACTCGATTTCCTCGGCAACCAGTTTGCGGTTCAGCGCCTGCCAGTTGTCCACCTGGAAGCAGGTGCGTGCTGCCGGGTATTCGGCCACGAAACGCGCCACCGCTCGCGGTACCAGGCCACCGGCCGGCGCAGGCCCCGAGCCGAAGCGCACCACGCCGGTAGTGGCGCCGTTGAACTGGTGGATCTCGTTGACCAGGTTGTGCGCCCCATGCACCAGCCGCCGCGAGTGCTCCAGCACCAGCAGGCCCTGGCGGGTGGGCGCCAGCTCTTTGCTGGCGCGGTCCACCAGGCGGCAGCCAATGTTGTGCTCCAGGGTCTGGATGCTGCGGCTGAAAGCCGATTGCGACAGGTTCACGGCAGCCGCAGCGGCCACGAAACTGCGGTGCTCGACCAGGGCGATGTAGTGGCGCAGCTGACGCAGATCGATATGCATTTTCTACATTAAAACCTTCGGTCAAATGCAATTGCTGACAAGGGTGAGTCCCCTTATAAAGGGTGTTACTTATTCCACTAAATATGAATTACAAATATTTATATCACTTAGAAGAATATAAGCCCGACTGACCGCGATTCGGTTCCGCCAACGGAAATGCTCGCCAGGGCCCATGCCTCAAGGAGCATTTGCATGTCCGGACTTTCCCGTTGGCCTGCGCGCGCGTCGCGCTTTACCTTGCAACCCTTGGCCGCTGGCGTGCTGCTGGCGGCGTCCTCTGGCAGCTTCGCCGAAGAGCCGGTCAGCGCCACTCCGGCGGTGGAACAGGAAGCCAAGCTCGGCACCGTCACGGTCAATGCCCGCCGCCGCGAAGAAACCGCGCAAAGCGTGCCCACGCCGATCAGCGTGCTCGACAGCGAAACCCTGGAAACCCAACGCATCTACCGTGTGCAGGATCTGCAACAGCTGGTGCCCAGCACCAACGTCGCCTACGTGCATGCCCGCCAATCGAGCATCTCGATCCGTGGCCTGGGCAACAACCCGGCCAGTGACGGCCTGGAGGGTAGCGTCGGTATCTACCTGGACAACGTCTACCTTGGCCGCCCAGGCATGGCGGTGTTCGACCTGCTGGACGTGGAGCAGCTCGAAGTGCTGCGCGGTCCGCAGGGCACGCTGTTCGGCAAGAACACCACGGCCGGCGTGCTAAACATCACCACGCGCAAGCCCACCTTCCACCGCGAAGGCAGCATCCAGCAGTCGATTGGCGAAGACGGCTACCTGCAAACTCAAGGCAGCTTCTCGGGGCCGATCAGCGAGACCCTGGCCGGGCGCATCAGCGCCTACCGCACCGAAGACGATGGCTATGTGAAGAACATCCACAACGGCGACGACCTCAATGGCGGCAAGCGCCAGGGCTTTCGTACCCAGTTGCTGTTCAAGCCTAGCGATACCTTCAACCTGCGCTGGATTGGCGAATACAACGAAGAGGATTCCAACAACGGCATCCTCAGCCTGTACAGCACCGGCCCGACCATCAACGGCGTCAACCGCTACGAAAGCCTGGCCGCCCAGGCGGGCGCGACGCTGGTGTCTGGCAAGGACCGCAAGGTCAATTTCGACGCCGACCAACAGGTGACGGTGTTCCAGGGCGGAACCTCGGTAGAGGCCAACTGGACCCTGCCTAACGACTTCACCCTGACCTCGATCACCGCATACCGCTGGTGGGACTTCACCCCGCGCAATGACGATGGCCTGAACGTGCCGGTGTTCTACAGTGCCGGGGTATCGGTGCGCGACAAGCAGTACTCGCAGGAAATCCGCCTGGCTTCGCCAACCGGTGGCGCCTTCGACTACGTGCTGGGTGCCTATTACTTCAAGCAGGACCTGGACAACAAATCCTTCACTTACTACGGGCCGCAGGCGGATGTCTGGAACCTCACACCTGCCGGCGCGCTGAACAACGTCAATACCATTGGTGACGGGCATATCGATACCGATAGCTATGCGCTGTTCGCCCAAGGCACCTGGCATGTCACCGACCGCCTGGATTTCACCGCAGGCATTCGCGGTACCTATGAAGAGAAGAGCGCCTGGGTAACCCGCGATGCACCCAGTGGCGGCGCGGCAGTGACCGGTGCCGCCGCCACAGCGCGCCAGGCCCGGATAGGGGCCTACGATTCGGGCGACCTCAACCAGTACAGTTTCAGCCCTTCCGGCCTGTTGGGCCTGAGCTACCGCTTCAACGAGCAACTGCTGGGCTACGCCACCCTGACTCACGGCGAGAAGTCTGGCGGCGTCAACCTCACGGTCGGCGCTGCACCACGGCTGGGCACTGACTCGCTGCTGGTCGGCACCGAGCGGGTCAACAACGCCGAACTGGGTTTGAAGAGCACCCTGTTAGACGGTCGCCTGCAACTCAACAGCAACCTGTTCTGGGCTGAAGTTCACGGCTACCAGGCCAACGTCTACGACCAGATCAACCGCGTGCAATACCTGGCCAACGCCGGCCGCGTGCGCTCTCGCGGGCTGGAGTTCGAAGCCACGGCGCTGCCGATCCGCGGCCTTACCGTCAACTTCAACGGCTCGTGGAACGACGTGCGCTACACCGAATACAAGGACGCGCCATGCCCGCCGGAGGTGAGCCTGGCCAATGCCACCGCCACCTGCGACCTGTCTGGCCACCAGGTGGTCGGCGCCTCCAAGTACATCGCCAACCTCAACACCCAGTACAAGTGGCAAGCCACCGACCATGTCGAGCCCTACGTTACCGCCAGCTATGCCTTCCGCTCGAAGGCCGTGGGCACCATCGACGATTCCGATTTCGGCCAGATCCCCAGCTATGCGCTGGTCAACCTTTCAGCCGGTGTACGCCTGGACCAGGGCGACGGCGTGGTCGACCTGTCGCTGTGGGTGAAAAACGCCGGCGACAAAACCTACTTCACCAGCCTGTGGAACTCCGCCAACGGTGGCTATGCCGGCGTACTCGGTACCCCGCGCACCTTCGGCGCAACTGCCCGTTACGACTTCTGAGCACAAGGAGCTTTGCCATGAATGCCAAGACCGAAACCCCAGCTTTGCCTGAAGGCGCCTGCCTTACCGCGAAAGTCCCGCAGCACGACGAAGCGCTGCTGGGTGACGTGGTAGTCAACCCGTACCGGTTGGCGCCGCTGACCGCAATCATCCGCGACGGTGGCCGCAGCCTGAGTGACGTGCATGTGCGCGTGCTGGGGCGCGGTGAGCGCGGCGTGGACATCGTCTATGACGTGTCTGACCGGTCATTGTGGACCTACGGTGGCATCCCGGTATTTGGCCTGTACCCGGACCACGTCAACCAGGTGGAAGTGACCTACAAGCTGGACGGCGAGCGTATCCGCCAGCAGTACCAGATCTACGCCCCGGCCGTACGCCTGCCAGTGGTGGCGAAGCAGACAGCCGCGTTGCCGGAGGTTGAGCCGATCAAGGTGGCGTCGGGTTTTGAAAAGCGCCTTTACCTGTTCAACCACTTGCAGGGCGACATCCCGGGCGGCCGTGCCTTCAAGTGGAACGCCCTGGGCGGCGCGGCGGAATGGGACCAGGTGGGCAACAACTGGATCGCCGACACCAATGGCGATGTGCGCTGGTACCTGGATATCGAGCAGATCCACGACTCCAACCGGCGTGACAGCCTGGGTGGCACCATGGGCTTCCAGCAGACCCGCGACGGCAAGCTGATCTGGGGCCAGGGCCAGACCTATTCCAAGTACGACCTGCTGGGCCGGCGCATCTGGCAACGCACGCTGCCCGACAAGTTTGCCGATTTCTCCCATGAAATCCGCGAGACCAGCAACGGCACCTACCTGCTACGGGTAGGCACCAGCGACTACCGCCGCCCCGACGGCAAGCGTGTGCGCTCGATCCGCGACCACATCATCGAGGTGAACGAGGCCGGGGATGTGCTGGACTTCTGGGACCTCAACCAGATCCTCGACCCGTACCGCGGCGACCTGCTGGAAACCTTGGGCAAGGCTGCTGTCCAGCTGCCGGAGGGCGTACAGAAGCAGGACGACCGGCTGGCCAACGAACTGGCTGAAGGTGATCTGCCCTTTGGCGATACCCCCGGCGTGGGTACCGGGCGTAACTGGGCACACGTCAATGCCATCGATTACGACGCTGATGACGACAGCATCATCGTTTCAGCACGTCACCAGGGCGTGGTGAAGATCGGTCGTGACAAACAGGTGAAATGGATTCTTGCCTCGCCCCAAGGTTGGCCGCAGCACCTGCGTGCGAAGGTGCTGAAGCCGGTCGAGAGCGAAGGCTTCGACTGGTCATGGACCCAACACACCGCCTGGCTGACCGGCAAGGGCACGCTGACCGTGTTCGACAACGGCTGGGGCCGTGACTTTGCACCGACCAAGCTCAGCGGCAACTACAGCCGGGCGGTCGAGTACCGCATCGATGAGGCCAAGGGCACCGTCGAGCAGGTGTGGGAGTACGGCAAGGAGCGCGGCGACGAGTGGTACAGCCCGGTGACTTCGGTGGTGGCCTACCGGCCGGAGACCGATACCCAGTTCATCTACTCGGCTTCGGTGAATTTCCTGACGCCCGAGAAGCTGACCGCTACCGTGCTGAATGAGGTACGGCGCGGGACTCAGGAGGTGCTGGTGGAGTTGAAGGTGCACAGCCGCCAGCCGGGCAGTGTCGGCTACCGGGCACTGGTGATCGACTTGGCCAAGGCATTCTGATCTATCCCCCCGGGAGGGCCGTCGGTCCTCCCTTCACATTTCTTTCAGTTCATTCGTCTAACCTGTACCGGCCCTTTCGCGGGCACGCCCGCTCCCACAAGTACTGCACCGAACTCGAGACCGGTGGGGTACCTGTGGGAGCGGGCGTGCCCGCGAAAGGGCCAGTTGCCATCACGCAGAATGATGAATTTTCCGCCCGGCTGTTCAACCATTCGTTCTTTTTTTCGAACAGCCTATTGTCCAACACCCCAGCAGCCGCTTAGCATTCGTTTGAGATTTCAAACGCTCGATGCCCTGCCTTGGGCGCTTTTCAACAATCAACAATTCGGGAAGCCGACATGCAGCTCAAAGACGCTCAGTTGTTCCGCCAGCAAGCCTATATCAATGGTGAGTGGCTGGATGCGGACAACGGCCAGACCATCAAGGTGACCAACCCGGCCACCGGTGAAGTCATCGGTACCGTGCCGAAGATGGGCACCGCGGAAACCCGCCGCGCCATTGAAGCCGCCGACAAGGCCCTGCCGGCCTGGCGTGCCCTGACCGCCAAAGAGCGTTCGACCAAGCTGCGTCGCTGGTTCGAACTGATGATCGAGAACCAGGACGACCTGGCTCGCCTGATGACCACCGAACAAGGCAAGCCACTGGCCGAAGCCAAGGGCGAAATCGCCTACGCCGCCTCGTTCATCGAGTGGTTCGCTGAAGAAGCCAAGCGCGTCTACGGTGACACCATTCCTGGCCACCAGCCAGACAAGCGCCTGATCGTCATCAAGCAGCCAATCGGCGTTACCGCGGCCATCACCCCGTGGAACTTCCCGGCCGCCATGATCACCCGTAAAGCCGGCCCGGCCCTGGCTGCTGGCTGCACCATGGTGCTCAAGCCTGCTTCGCAAACCCCGTACTCCGCCCTGGCCCTGGTCGAGCTGGCACACCGTGCCGGTATCCCGGCTGGCGTGCTGAGCGTCGTTACCGGCAGCGCTGGCGAAGTTGGCGGCGAACTGACCGGCAACTCGCTGGTACGCAAACTGTCCTTCACTGGCTCGACCGAAATCGGCCGCCAGCTGATGGAAGAATGCGCCAAGGACATCAAGAAGGTTTCCCTGGAGCTGGGTGGCAACGCCCCGTTCATCGTGTTCGACGACGCCGACCTGGACAAGGCGGTAGAGGGCGCGATCATCTCCAAGTACCGCAACAACGGCCAGACCTGCGTCTGCGCCAACCGTATCTACGTGCAGGACGGCGTCTACGACGCGTTCGCCGAGAAGCTGGCTGCTGCAGTAGCCAAGCTGAAGATCGGTAACGGCCTGGAAGACGGCACCACCACTGGCCCGCTGATCGACGGCAAAGCTGTCGCCAAGGTCCAGGAACACATTGAAGACGCCGTTTCCAAAGGCGCCAAGGTGCTGTCCGGTGGCAAGATCATTGAAGGCAACTTCTTCGAGCCGACCATCCTGGTTGACGTACCGAAGACTGCTGCTGTCGCCAAGGAAGAGACCTTCGGCCCACTGGCGCCGCTGTTCCGCTTCAAAGACGAAGCCGAAGTCATCGCCATGTCCAACGACACCGAGTTCGGCCTGGCCTCGTACTTCTACGCCCGCGACATGAGCCGTGTGTTCCGTGTTGCCGAAGCCCTGGAGTACGGCATGGTAGGTATCAACACCGGCCTGATTTCCAACGAAGTGGCACCGTTCGGTGGCATCAAGGCTTCGGGCCTGGGCCGCGAAGGTTCCAAGTACGGTATCGAGGACTACCTCGAAATCAAATACCTGTGCATCAGCGTCTGATAGCACGGTAAAGGCTTTACCTCTGCCAGCGGGGCGCGAGAGCGACGTCTCGCTGGCCTTTTTTACATCGCAGTACCTGGTGGCCAGGGCGTTTGTGGCAGTCGATCAACGAATACTGTTCGCGAGCACTCCCAGCCACCCCCGAATAAAAGCGCCATTCCTGTCGGCGCAATGAGGGCATTATGAGCAAGACCAACGAATCCTTGATGCAACGTCGTGTAGCTGCCGTCCCACGTGGCGTCGGCCAGATCCACCCGATCTTCGTCGACACCGCGAAGAACTCGACCGTGATCGACGTTGAAGGCCGCGAACTGATCGACTTCGCTGGCGGCATCGCAGTACTGAACACCGGCCACCTGCACCCGAAAGTGGTTGCAGCCGTGCAAGAGCAGCTGACCAAAGTCAGCCACACCTGCTTCCAGGTGCTGGCCTACGAACCCTACGTAGAGCTGTGCGAAAAGATCAACAAGCTGGTCCCGGGCGACTTCGACAAGAAGACCCTGCTGGTCACCACCGGCTCCGAAGCCGTTGAAAACGCCGTGAAAATCGCCCGTGCCGCCACTGGCCGCGCTGGCGTCATCGCCTTCACCGGCGGCTACCACGGCCGTACCATGATGACCCTGGGCCTGACTGGCAAGGTCGTGCCGTACTCCGCTGGCATGGGCCTGATGCCAGGCGGCGTGTTCCGCGCCCTGTTCCCGAGCGAACTGCACGGCGTGAGCGTTGACGACGCTATCGCTTCGGTAGAGCGCATCTTCAAGAACGACGCCGAGCCACGCGACATCGCTGCGATCATCCTCGAGCCAGTACAAGGCGAAGGCGGCTTCCTGCCAGCGCCGAAAGAGCTGATGAAGCGCCTGCGCGCCCTGTGCGACCAGCACGGCATCCTGCTGATCGCTGACGAAGTTCAAACTGGCGCTGGCCGTACCGGCACCTTCTTCGCCATGGAACAGATGGGCGTTGCGCCTGACCTGACCACCTTCGCCAAGTCCATCGCTGGCGGCTTCCCGCTGGCCGGTGTGTGCGGCAAGGCCGAGTACATGGACGCCATCGCTCCAGGCGGCCTGGGCGGCACCTACGCCGGTTCGCCGATCGCTTGCGCCGCGGCCCTGGCCGTGATCGAAGTGTTCGAAGAAGAGAAACTGCTGGACCGCAGCAAGGCTGTGGGTGAGCGCCTGACCACTGGCCTGCGCGAAATCCAGAAGAAGTTCCCGATCATCGGCGACGTCCGTGGTCTGGGCTCGATGATTGCTGTTGAAGTGTTCGAGAAAGGCACTCACACCCCGAACGCTGCTGCTGTTGGCCAGGTTGTTGCCAAGGCACGCGACAAGGGTCTGATCCTGCTGTCCTGCGGCACCTACGGCAACGTCCTGCGTATCCTGGTACCGCTGACTGCCGAAGACGCACTGCTGGACAAAGGCCTGGCCATCATCGAAGAGTGCTTCGCTGAACTCGCCTGATGTGACGCGCTTCTGAAAAAACCCGCCTCGGCGGGTTTTTTTTGTGCCCAGAAAAGCCACGGGGCGCTATCGTTAGCGGAGGATTTGCTTTGGAAGCTGCGACGGACTGTGTGTCAGGCTAATCAGGAGCTGTTGGCGATGAGCGCTGCAAACCCCACCGCACCAAACGTACTGATTGTCGAGGGCGACCCCTGGGTACGTGACATGCTCAGCGAAATGCTGCTCAGCGTGCGCTGTGATGCACGGCTACACGTGTGCGCCGACGGCTCGCAGGCACTCAACCTGTTGGCCAACAAACCTGACCTGATCATCGCCGCCCGCGAGCTGGCCGGTGTCGATGGCCTCGACCTGCTGCGCAAGGTCCGCGCCAAAGGGCCGGGGTTGCCGTTCATCCTCATGAGCAACCGCAGTGACAGCGCCAGCGTGCGCGAAACATTGCCGCTGCACCCCACCGCCTACCTGAGCAAGCCGCTGAACCTGGATAACCTGCGCAAGCGTCTGGAAGAGTTGCTGGTGGCAGTTGGCGAGGAAATCGCCTGCCCGGTACCGGCCTTGCAGGCCGGTGCCAGCCTGCCTGCCTACCTTGAGCAACGACGCGCTACCGCCGATGGTGGGCCGCTGCTGGCCGATGTGCAGGTGGCAATCAAGCGCGCGCTCAACCCTCAGGGCCTGAACCTGAAGGTGCTAGAAGAGGAAGTGCGTAACGACCCCCAGGTTACCGCCGTGCTGATTGCAGCAGCCAACAGCGCCGCGTTGCACCGTGAAGCACCGGTGCAAACCTTGCTGCAGGCCCTGAACAAGCTTGGCAGCACCCAGAGCATGAACCTGATCCTGGGCATGACCCTCAAGCGCAGTGCGCGCCTCAGTGACCCGCTGCTGGCGCAGCACGCTGCCCGTTATTGGGACCTTTCGCTGCATACCGCCGAATATGGCCGTACCTTGGCGCGCATGCTCGAGCTGGACGAAGGGCGCTGCTATTGCGCGGGGCTGCTGCATTGCCTGGGCGACCTGGCGGTGTTGCGCTGCCTGCAAGAGTGGCGGTTGGCCGGGGGCGAGCTGGACGAACGCAACGTGCAGCACTCGCTGGATGAGTTCGGTGCGGCGTTCGGTTCGGCGCTACGCACGCGCTGGCGCTTGCCGCTGGCGTTGCGCGAATTGATCGCGGCGATCTACCAGCTGGGCGGCGGGGTTTATTCGCGAGAGATTCTGGCCATGAACCTGGCCGGGCAGTTGTCGCGGCTGCCGGCCGAGCAGGGGATGGAGAAGGTAGCCAACGGAAAGACGGCGCGCTTGCTCAAGCTTGGGTTGCCAGAGCTGAACCGGCTGCGCAAGGTGGAAAACCCCGAAGCGAAGCCCGTGCAGTTGGCCGAGGCGCCCTTGAAAATCGATGAACCGACGCCCCCCGAGCAGCCCGAACCAACCGAGCCGACTGCCTAAGCGTGTGCATGCGCTGTGCGCCCCAGGGTGGTCGCGCAGCGCCCTGAACCCGCTCCCCGCTCGCTGCTTCATTTTGTGTTAGTCGCGACAAAACACGACTTTTCGTGTGGGAATTGCTTCACAAAAAGCTATATTTCACCAATTTTCTTCCCATCTACTGCAACTTTTCCTGCTCTCGCCCGTCACATCGCCCGATAAACGCCACTGTACTTATCGGTCCACAAGGATGTGATATGCCCACCATCGCCCTCCGCCTGCTCCTGCTGGCCGGCTGCCTGAGCGCAGCGCAAAGCAGCCTGGCTGCCACAGCCGACGATCCTCTGTTGCGCCAACAGCAGCGCGAACGGGCATTGCGTGAGCAGATTGAAGCCCAGCCGGATGTGCGCCTGGAAGCACCCACCACCGCGCACGGAATACTGCCAGCCCAGGAAACCCCGTGCTTCAGGATCAACGACATTCGCCTGATCGGCGATGCCGCCGAGCAGTTCCAGTGGGCCTTGGCGGCGGCCAACCCCAACGGTGACCCCGCGCTGGGGCGCTGCCTGGGGTCGGGCGCTATCAATCTCACGATGAAGCGCATACAGAATGCGATTATCAAAAAGGGTTACGTCACCACCCGGGTGCTGGCCGAAGCACAGGACCTGAGCAGCGGCATCCTGGTACTGACCCTGCTGCCGGGGCGTATTGGTGATATCCGTTTCGCCGAAGGCACAAGCCGCCGGGCCAACCTGTGGAACGCCATGCCGGCTGAGCCCGGCGACCTGTTGAACTTGCGTGATATCGAGCAAGCGCTGGAGAACTTCAAGCGTGTGCCCACCGCACAAGCCGATATCCGCATTGCCCCCGCCAGCGGCCGCAACGCCAAGCCCGGCGAGAGCGATGTGATCATTGCATGGCGCCAGCGCTTCCCGGCACGCCTGAGCCTGTCGGTGGACAACGGCGGTAGCAAGACAACCGGCAAATACCAGGGTGCCGTAGCGCTGTCGCTGGACAACCCATTGAGCCTCAACGACCTGTTCTACGCCAGTTTCAACCACGACCTGGGTGGTGGCGAGTCAGGCGACAAAGGCTCCAAGGGCCACACGCTGCATTACTCGCTGCCGTTCGGTTACTGGCAGCTGGCGGTGACCAGCAGTGAGTACGACTACCACCAGAATGTGGCCGGGGTTAACCAGAGCTTCCAGTACCGCGGCGAGAGCCGCAACAACGAACTTCGCCTGTCGCGCCTGGTATACCGCGATGCCGTGCGCAAGACCACGTTGTGGAGCAGCCTGTGGACGCGCTCGTCCGACAATTTCATCGACGACACGCAGATCCAGCAACAACACCGACGCATGGCTGGCTGGCTGGCGGGCTTCAACCACCGCGAGTTCATTGGGCCGGCCACGCTCGACTTGGGGGCCAGCTACCGCCGCGGCACCGGTGCCCATGGCTCGCTGGAGGCCCCTGAAGAGGCGATTGGGGACGGCTCGTCGCGCTCGAAAATCATCCTCGCCGATGCCCAGTGGCAAGTGCCGTTCAGTGCCTATGACCAGCGTTTGCGTTATCTGGGTGCGTGGCGCGCGCAGTGGAACCGTACCGAACTGGTTCCCCAGGACCGCTTCAGCATCGGTGGGCGCTACAGCGTGCGTGGCTTCGATGGTGAAAACATTCTGGCTGCCGACCGCGGCTGGACCTTGAGCAACGAACTGGGCCTGGCCCTGGGCAGCAGCGGCCAGGAGCTCTACACCGGTATCGATTATGGCGAGGTGGGCGGCAATTCCGCCGACTACCTGGTTGGCCGGCGCCTGGCCGGCGCTGTGGTGGGAGTACGCGGCGGGTACCGTAACCTGTCGTACGACTGGTCGTGGGGCACCCCGCTGAAAAAGCCGGATGGTTTCGAGACCGCCCACTTCACCAGCGCCTTTACCGTCGCGTTGTCTTTCTGAGGGCCAACCATGCGATTCGACACCTTTGAAATCACGGCCCCTGGCGTGTTCGACGAGCCCTGGAACGAGGCCACGGCGCTGGGCAGCGCCACCTGGTTGTGGATGCACTCCCAGGCGCACCGTGATGTGCCGCTGCACACCCTGTCGAGCCTGCTGCTGCCGGCCCTGAAGCACCGCCAGTTCGTGCTGGGCAGCGAGGGTGGCAAGCCGGTGTTCTACCTGTCGTGGCTAAGCCTGGACGAGGCCGCCGAGCGCCGCTACCTGACGCGTTCGCCCATCGAGATGGACGACGCAGACTGGTGTAGCGGCCAGCGGCTGTGGGTGAACGACTGGGTTGCGCCGTTTGGCCACACCGAGGCGCTGAGCCGGCTGTTGTTAAGCCGCGTGTTCCCCAACAGCTGTGCCCGCGCGCTCTACCACAAGGGCGATCAGCGTGGCCTGAAGATCAAGAAATTCCATGGCATCGGCGTGATCCCCGAACAGGCCCGTGCCTGGTTTGCCGCCCACCCCGTCGTCACCGCTGCCTGACCTGCAAGCGCAAAGGGAGTTGCAATGAACAAGCACCTTTACCGGATCGTTTTCAACAAGGCGCGCGGCCTGCTCATGGTGGTGGCCGAAAATGTCAGCGCGCAGGGCAAGGCGCCGGGCAACACGCAAGCGCCAGGGCACAGTGCCAAGCAGTGCATCGCAACTTTGGGCCGCTTGCGCTTTGCCGTGATGGGCGCCCTGGGCTTGGTAAGCCTGAGTGCTGCGCCGGCCTGGGCTGCGGGCATTGTTGCCGACCCATCGGCTCCGGGCGGCCAGCGGCCGATGGTGACGGAAAGCGCCAACGGCACGCCCTTGGTCAACATCCAGGCGCCCAGTGCAGCAGGTGTTTCGCACAACACCTACAACCAGTTCGACGTCGATGGCCGAGGTGCCATCCTCAACAACGCCGGGAGCAACAGCCAGACGCAATTGGGCGGTTGGGTCGAAGGTAACCCGTACCTGGGCAATGGCAGCGCACGTGTCATTCTGAACGAAGTCAACGCCAGCAACCCTAGCCAGTTGCGCGGTTATGTCGAAGTGGCCGGCAAGCGCGCCGAGGTTGTGATCGCCAACCCGGCAGGTATTACCTGTGACGGCTGCGGCTTCATTAACGCCGACCGCTCCACGCTGACCACCGGGCGTGCTCAGCTGGAGAATGGCCAGATCACCGGCTACCGCGTTGAAGGCGGTACCTTGAGCATCTCTGGCAAGGGCCTGGATGACCGTGACAGCGACTACACCGACCTGATTGCACGCACCGTCGAGGTTAACGCCGGGGTGTGGGCCAGCGACCTGAAAGTCACCGTCGGGCGCAACCAGGTGAATGCAGCTAACACCCAGGCTACTGCGCTTGCAGGCGATGGCAGCGCCAAGCCGGAAGTGGCAATTGATGTGGCTGCACTGGGTGGCATGTACGCCGGCAAGATCAAGCTGGTGGGCACCGAGGCCGGCGTAGGTGTGCGCAACGCCGGGCAAATCGGCGCCATGGCCGGCGAAGTGGTGGTCAGCGCCGATGGCAAGCTGGTCAACCAGGGGACGATCAGCAGTGCCAGTGCGTTGCAGGTAGCGGTGGGGGCTGTTGATAACAGCGGCAGTGCGTATGCCAAAGGCTCACTGGAGGTGACCAGCGCCGGTAGCGTAACAAACAGTGGCGTGCTGGCTGGTCAAGGCGATGTGAATATCGAGGCCGCCACACTCACCAACAGCAAGGCTTCCTTGCTGGCGGCTGGCGTCGATAGCGCAGGCAAGTCCAGTGGCAATGCCCGCCTGCAAGCCAGCGCAGAACAGATCACGGCCAATGGCCAGATCCATGCCAGCGGCACGCTCGACCTGCAAGGCAAAAGCATCGACCTGCAGGGTAGCCAGACCCAGGCCGGTGACATGCGGCTCAATGCAACTCAAGGTGACCTGGACCTGGCCGGCAGCCAGATCAACAGTGCTGGCACGCTCAATGCCAGCGCCGGTGGCACCTTGCGCAGCGACAGTGCCAAGGTCAACGTGGGTAACCTGCAACTGGCGGCCAAGCATATTGCCAACGTCGGTGGTGAGTTGGTGCAGACGGGCCAAGGCGCTTCCAGCATCCAGGCCGCAGGCACGCTGGACAATTACGACGGGCGCATCGCCAGCAATGGTCGGGACCTGACCCTGCAAGCCAGCCACCTGAATAACCAGCAAGGCAAGGTCGAACACGCCGGCAGCGGGCAACTGACGGTGCAGGCCGATCAGTTCGACGGCAAGGCGGGCACCTTGGCCAGTAACGGCAGCTTGCAGCTGACGGCGCAGGATGCTGTGCTTGCCGAGGGGCAGACCCAGGCCCGCAAGCTGGTGCTCGACACGCGTACCCTCGACACCCGCGATGGCACGGTCATCGCCGCGCAGGGCGGCACCCTCGAAGTGCGCAGTGCCCAGCACCTGGACAACCGCGGTGGCACGCTTGCCGCCGGTGGCGCGGCCAGTTTCAACGTGGGTGAGTTGCTCAACGACGACGGCACCCTCAGCGCTGGTGGCGCCTTGAACATACAGGCCCAGCGCCTGAGCAACCTGGCCGGCACCGTGGCGGCCACCCAGGCCATGCAAGTGATGGCCGGCCAGCTGGACAACAGCGGCGGGGTCCTCGGCTCGGTGAATGCCGGCTTGCAGCTCACGTTGGATAACAGGCTGCTCAACCTGGGCGGGCGCCTGGAAGCGACGGGGGACATTCAGCTGAGTGCAGCGGGTGTGGATAACCGTCAAGGTGTGGTCAGTGGCCGCAACCTGTTGCTCGACAGTCGCGGTCAAAGTGTCGATAACGCCAGTGGCACCCTGGCTGCTGCTGCCACGCTCGACTTGCGCAGTGGCGAGTTGCTCAATGCCGCTGGCTTGATCCAGGCCGGTGGCCGCCTGCTGGTCGACACCGGCGACAAGGCGTTGCGCAATAGCGGTTCCGGCACCACCCAGGGCATCGTCGGCCGGGGTGAAGTGCAACTGCACAGCGCACAGTTGATCAACGACCAAGGTTTCATCGCCGGCAAGGGCGACGTATTGCTGGCTGCCGAAACCCTGGTGAACCACGGCCAGATCATCGGTGAAAGCACGGTGCGTCTGACCGGCGCCCAACTGGATAACCAGACGGGCGAAGTCCAGGCACGCGGTGCGCTGACCCTCGAACAGGCCAACACGGTCGACAACCGCAACGGCCTGTTGCGCAGCGCCGGGCAGCTCACCTTGACCACGGCGCAGCTGGACAACAGCACGAGTGGGGGCCTGGACCATGGCATTGAAGGCCAGTCGCTGCAGCTGCGCGCCGACAGCCTGGACAACCGTTCGGGCGCACTGCGCGCCGACAGCGACATCGACCTGGGCCTGAGCACTGGCCTGAGCAACGATGCAGGCCTGGTTTCGGCAGGCGGCAAGCTGTTGCTGGCCGACCGTGACAGCAACGCCACGCGCCTGCGCATCGACAATGGCAGCGGTACCCTGCTTGCCGGCAGCCTGTTGTCGATGAATGCCGCCTACTTCAGCGGCAGCGGCCAAGCCTTGAGCCTGGGCGACCTTATCCTGCGCCAGCAGGGCGACCTGACCATCCGCGGGCGCCTGCAAGCCAATGGCACGCTGGACATCGCCATTGGCGGCAGCCTGAGCAACAGCGGCCAGCTATTGGCCGGTAAAGCCCTCGCGCTCAGCAGCCAGGCGCTGGATAACGAGGCCAGCGGCGAGCTGTCTGCCACTGCAGTGAATGTGCGGGTCGGTGGCCAACTGACCAACCGGGGCCTGTTCGACGGCCAGCACGTACGGCTTCAGGCCGCTACCTTCGACAACCTTGGCACCGGGCGCGTTTACGGCGATCAGTTGGCCATTTCTGCCAACGCGTTGAACAACCGCGACGAGCAGGGGCGTGCGGCGGTGATCGCTGCTCGCGAGCAACTGGACATCGGCGCCCAGTCCATCGACAACCGCGAAGATGCGCTGTTGTTCAGCGCCGGCGATCTGGCCATTGGTGGTGCACTCGATGCTGACGATCACGCCACCGGCAGTGCCGCAGAGTTGCGCAATGCCAGTGCCACTGTCGAGTCGCTGGGTGACCTGCGCCTGGCAGTGGCCGCATTGCGCAACACCAACGAACATTTCAGTACCGCTCAGGTGCAGGTAAGCAGCGAGCAATTGCGCGAGTACCAGATCAGCGGCTCGCCGAACCGCTACAAGCCGGACGAGGTCAGCGTCTACAACGACGAAGTCGACCACCTGCGCACACCGACGGGTACCCGCGACAATTTCAACCGTTACGACTATACCCGTACGGTGACCGAAACCCGTATTTTGACCTCGGCGCCAGGGCAGATCCTGGCCGGTGGTAACCTGACCTTCAGCGGCGATTCGGTTTTCAACGACAAGAGCCGCATCCTCGCGGGTGGCCTGTTGCAGGCCGGTTCAGCCACGGTGACCAACACCGAGGTGGATGGCCAGCGCGTAACCACGGACGCCGGTACCGCCACCAACTTCTATCGTATCCAGCGCAAGGGGCGTGATCGCCAAGGCACCAGCGTCACCGCCTATCGCCCGGCACCGTTGATCCAGGACATCGACCTCACCCCCACCGAGTATGGCGAGCACGCCACCATCAGTGGCAGCGGCACCCAAATCAACGGGCGCGAGCAGCAGGTGGTGGATCAGCAGGTCGCGGCAGTCGGGCAAGTGGACGCCCAGGTCAGCGAGCAGCACCAGGTGGGCGCCGTGGTAGAGGTGAAACTCGAAGACGGCCAGGGCGTCGCCGACCTGGTACGTAGCGGCGCGCCGAGCCTGGCGCTGCCGAGCAACAGCCTGTTCCAGACCAACCCTGCAGGTACCCAGGGTTACCTGATCGAGTCGGACCCGCGCTTCACCAGCTACCGTCAGTGGCTGTCGTCGGACTACATGCTCGACCGCCTGCAGGTCGACCCGGCCACCACCCAGCTGCGCCTGGGCGATGGCTTCTACGAACAGAAGCTGATCCGCGAACAGATTGCCCAGCTCACTGGGCGCCGCTTCCTCGACGGTTATGCCAGCGACGAAACCCAGTACCGGGCCTTGATCGATAATGCCGTTACCTTGGCCAACGACTGGAACCTGGTGCCGGGTGTTGCCCTGACTGCCGGGCAGATGGCCCAGCTGACCAGCGATATCGTCTGGCTGGTGCAGCGCTCGGTAACCCTGGCCAATGGCGAGACGCGCCAGGTGCTGGTGCCGCAGGTCTACGTGCGGGTACGTGAAGGCGACCTCACCGGCAATGGTGCCCTGATCGCCGGCCAACAGCTCAAGCTCGACCTCAGCAGCGACTTGCTCAACAGTGGTAGCCTGGGTGGGCGTAGCGTGATGGCGCTGACTGCGCAGAACATCGACAACCTCGGTGGGCGCATCCAGGCCAACAATGTGTCGTTGCAGACCCGCGACAGCCTCAATAACCTCGGTGGCCTGATCGGTGCCACCGGCAGCCTGGCCATCGACGCCGGGCAGGATATCAACGTGCGTTCGCTGACCCGCGACAGCAGCAGCGAACAAGGCAGTCGCACCAACGTGTCGCGGGTGGCCGGGCTGTTTGTCAGCGGCGCCGAGGGCTCGATGCGGGTGTCGGCCGGCAACGACCTCAACCTGGCCGCGGCGCAGGTGGTCAACACCGGCACAGGGGGCGTCACCCAGCTTGAAGCCGGGCGTGACGTGAACCTGACCACGCTTGGCGAAAGCCACCAGCAGTCGCTGGTGTGGAACTCCAGCAACTGGCGCAACGAGGCCAGTCGTGGTGAGGCTGGCAGTACGGTGCAGGCTACCGGCGACCTGCGGGTCCGGGCTGGGCAGGACATTGCGGCGCGCGGCGCGACCTTGAGCAGTGAAGAAGGCATGGTGCTGGCCGAAGCGGGGCGCGACCTGACAATGACCGCATCCGAGCAGTACCAATTCGCCGATGAAGCCCACAAGTTCAAGGGCAGCAACGGGCTGTTCTCCAGCAAGACCACCACCCTGCGCGACACCGTGAGCCAGACCCAGGCCAGCGGCAGCACGCTCAGTGCCGAGCAGGCTTACTTGCAAGCGGGCCGCGACATCAACGTGCGCGGCAGCGATGTGGTATCCACCAGCCAGACCGTGCTGGCGGCTGACCGTGATATCAATATCGAAGCCGCCAGCGAAAGCAGCAGCGAGCGCCATGACAAGGCTACCAAGAAAAGTGGCCTGTTCAGCGGTGGCGGTATCGCGGTCACCCTGGGCACCCAGGAACAGAGCGTCAAAGACCTCACCACCCGCGAAACCGCACGTGCCAGCACCGTCGGCAGCACTGAGGGCGACATTCTGATCGACGCCGGCCGCCAGTACCGGCAGGTGGGCAGTGATGTAATGGCGCCCAAGGGCGACATCGACGTGCTGGCCCAGCAGATTGCAATCACCGAAGCCCGTGAAACCACAGAACGCACCCGTGAAACGCGCTTCAAGCAGACCGGTTTCACCCTGACCATCACCAACCCGGTAATCAGCGCCATCCAGACCAGCCAGCAGATGCACGACGCCTCGAAGAAAACCGAGGATGGCCGCATGCAGGCGCTGGCGGCGGCGACCACGGCACTGGCGGTGAACAATGCCGCAACTGCCGTAGCGCAGGACCCGGGCATGGCCGGGGGTATCAACATCAGCCTGTCACTGGGTACCAAACAGCAGCAGAGCACCACGGTGCAGCACAGCGATGCTGCTGCGGGCTCGACCATCGTCGCTGGCAACGACGTGCGCCTGCACGCCACCGGAGCGGGTAGCGACAGCGATATCACCGTGCAGGGCAGCGACATTCGTGCCGGCCGCGACGCCTCGCTGGTGGCCGATGGCGATATCAACCTGCTTGCCGCACGCAACACCAGCCAGCAGGACAGCGACAGCAAAGGCAGCAGTGCCAGCGTGGGCATTGGTTTTTCGCTGGGGGGCAGTCGCAACGGCTTCACCCTCGACCTGGGGGTGAGCGGCAACCGTGGCGAAGCCGACGGCGATACCCTGACCCACACCAATAGCCATGTGCAGGCGGGCAACACGGCTTCATTGGTTTCTGGCGGCGACACCAACCTGCGCGGTGCAGTGGTCAGTGGCCAGCAGGTGATCGCCGACGTGGGCGGTGATCTGAATATCGAAAGCTTGCAAGACACCGACACCTTCAAGGTTGACGAGAGCAGCATGGGCTTTGGCCTCAGCCTGTGCATCCCGCCGTTCTGTGCTGGCGTCAGCTCGGTGTCGGTGGACGGTGCCAGTGCCAACTTTGGCGGCACCAACATGGACTCGGACTACGCCAGCGTCACCGAGCAGTCCGGCATCAAGGCCGGTGATGGTGGCTTCGACGTGCGTGTGGGCGGCAACACCGACTTGGTCGGCGCAGTCATTGCCAGCGGCGACAAGGCCGTGCAGGACGGCAACAACCGTCTGGTTACCGCCAGCCTGACCAGCAGCGACATCCGTAACAAGGCCGAATATGACGCCAGCACATTCAATATCGGTGGCGGCTGGAAGGCAGCGGGCAAGGACCAGGAAGGCCAGGTGCAGACGGGCGGCAAGGTCAGCCCCGGCACCGAGCTGCCAACCAACGAAGATGAACTGGGCGCCAGCCTGCCCATCGCGATCAGCGCCAGCGACAGTGCCAGTAGCGTGACCCGCAGCGGCATCAGCGGTGGCTCGATCCTGATTACTGACGAAGCCGCCCAGCGCGAGCGCACCGGCAAGGGTGCTGGGCAGACGGTTGCCGAGCTGAACCGCGATGTGTCCAGCGACCGCGACAGCAGCAACACGCTCAAGCCGATTTTCGATGAAGAGCAGATTCGTGCCGGGTTCGAGATCGTCAATGCCTTTGCCAACGAAGCCGGCACGCTGCTGGCGAACAAGGCCAAGGAAGTTGACGAGAAACGCAAAGCCGCCGACGAGGCCGACGCCAAGGCACGCTCCAGCACCGATGATGAGGTCGCGCAGGCCCTGCGTGACGAAGCCCAGAGGCTGCGCGGCCAGGCCGATGGCATTGCTGGCAACTGGGGTTCCGGTGGCACCTACCGGCAGATCACCACCGCCCTGGTGGCGGCTGCCAGCGGTAATATCAGCGCCGGCAACGGCGCCTTCCTGCAGGGCATGGTGGTCAACTACGTACAGCAGCAAGGCGCTGGCTATATCGGTGACCTGGTGGCCAACGGCACCTTGGTCGAAGGCTCGCCCCTGCATGCGGCCTTGCACGGCATCGTTGCCTGCGCCGGCGCGGCGGCCAGCAGCCAGAGCTGTGGCAGCGGCGCGGCTGGCGCGGCAGCGTCGAGCTTGCTGACCGGGCTGTTCTCTGAGGCCAGTCCCACCGAAAGCGAACGCCAACGTGAAGCCAAACGCAACCTGATCGTCAGCCTTGTCACCGGCCTTGCGGCTACCACCGGCCTGGATGCTGCGACCGCGACGGGTGCGGCTTCGGGGGCTGTGGATAACAACTGGTTGGCGACACAGCAGCTGGTGCAGGCGAAGAAGGAGCTTAAAGAGGCCGACGGCGTAGTCGCTGAACTGAAGATCCTGGCGAAGTGGGGCTTTATCAGCAAGAAGCAGGATTTGATTACTCAAGCTGGGGTCGGCGTGGGGCTTGTCCAAGCTGGCTTCAACGATATCCAGGGCTTGGCCGAGTTTATCGCTCACCCGATCGACAGCCTCAACGGTCTTAAAGAGCTGATCCATAGTGATGAAGCACGCAAGCAGTTTGCTGATAGTGTGCTGCAGGACCTCGACACCAAGATCGACAGTATGAAAACCGCCCTAGAGCAGGGGGGGGATGAGCACGCTCTGCAATTAGGTAAAGATCTGGGCGAACTGGTTTGGCAGGTGGGTAGCGTTGCCACCGGGGCCGGAGGGGTCGCAAAAGGAGGCGTGAAACTAGCCAGCGTCGGCATCAAGTTGGGGCGACAGAGCCTGGAAAAAATGGCGGTGGACAGCGCCAAGTTGGCCAAAGTCGAGGTTGCTGGCGCAGGTAAGACGGTACCGCAGTGGACCAGTGCCGATCTCCCTCGCTCGGGTAGTACTGCGTACGATAACCCCAGTGTTACGCACAACGGGAAAACAGTTAAAAAACCGAATGACTTCACTGACCAACTCAATGCTGAGGCGGCGAAGGGGTCAGATGTGCCTTATGACCCTAAAACGGTCAGGTCTGAACTTGAGGCCAAATACGGCGAAGAAAATGTAACCTCTACAACAACACCGCCGGCTAATGGTAAGAACGTGCGGCTGGCAGGACAACGCCATCCGGTGACCGGCATCGTTTTTGATAATAGAGGATTCCCCATTTTTGATGATGTGAGTGCGTTCGACACGCGACTACCAGCGGATGCATTCAAATCTGCAACCTATGAGGGGCAAATGCGGCTTGCTACCAAGGATTTGGCCAGTGCGATTGACAATGGGCAATTGAATGCCTCGCAGTTCACCGCAAAACAGCTTGACCAAATTCATGCAGGGTCCAGAAAAATCGACGGCTATACATGGCATCATCATCAGGACAGTGGGAGAATGCAGCTGGTACCTGAACTGATCCACAGCAAGACCGGGCATGTTGGCGGCGAAAAAATGGGAGGTGGGATGTGACTGCGTCTACGATTGAGTTGAATAAGTTTAATGATGAATTACTGGCATTTGTCGTTACTTGCCTATTTTGTGGGGCGATCCGTAAGGATGAGCTTAACGTCTGGAGTGCTGAGGCGTTGGTATTGGAAGATGCGCCGTCATACCTCTACGACCTGTTGGAGTTCGACGAAGACTTATTCAAAATTTTCAAGGTAATTGGCCATGTGCCGACATGGGAACATACACAGGTCCAAGAGTATGCGCTCTACGGTATTGCAGTAAGTCGAGGCTTCAATCCGTTCGACATGCCCATCTCGGCAGAGAAAGCGCTTGACTATTTGGCGTCTGCTCCAGAAGTCGAAGCACTGTTTAGGTCAGTGTTCAGTTTCGTTAATTGGAACGCAGCCGACTAGTTTCTTGATGGCAGGTATTCGTCGGACGGTACAGCACAAGAGGGTAACGCGTTAGGTGTTTATCAACGGGTTGTCGACTGTGAGAAGACGAGCAGACGCTTGTCGGGGCGTTGCCAGAGGTGTGCCGCTACCTCCTGGGCAACATGGATGATCAGGGCAGTGATTGGGATCCTGAATTCAAATACCCCCCATTTGACCTCCTACCGCTGGAGGCTGCCGCGATGCTCAAAGTTAGGCAGAAGCTCGGATTGCCTTCCCTTGTCATCGAGCATGAGTTGATCAGCGCTGAAACGACCGCTGTGGAGCTGTTGGCCCTGGAACCGGATGAGATTGTCGCGAGGGTTGAAGCGGCTTATGAGTCATTGTTGGGCTGACTCGCATGCCTGCGCTGCGGTCAGCCGCAGACGATCTGGTTCTTGCCCTGCCGCTTGGCCTGGTACATCGCCGCATCGGCCCGGGCATACAGGCTGTTCAGTGTCACATCGTCATTGGTCAATTCGGTCAGCCCCTGGCTTACCGTAACGCCATACGTCTGCTCTTCATGGTTGAAGCTCAAGCGCTGGATCTCCCGCTGCAAGCGCTCGGCAATCTGCTCCGCCGCCTGGGCACTGCAACCCGGGAACACCGCCGCGAATTCCTCGCCACCAATACGCCCGAACAGGTCGCCACGGCGCAGCACGGCTTTGCCGCTGTCGGCGATGCGCTGCAGCACCTGGTCGCCTTCCTGGTGACCATAGCTGTCGTTGATACGTTTGAAATCGTCGATGTCCAGCAACAGGAAGGCCAGCGGCGTGCCGTCTTCGCGGGCACTGTCGAAGGCTTGCTGGGCGCATTCGAAGAAGTGCCGGCGGTTGCTGCTCTGGGTCAGCACATCGGTGGTGGCCAAGCGCTGTAGCTCACCTTCGAGCTGTTTTTTCTCGGTGATGTCTTCGGCGATGCCGACAATGATCACCCTGTCACTCTCGTGCTGCTGGTTGATGTAGCACTTGTCGCTCAGCCAGCGCAGTTGGCCGTCGGCATTGAGAATGCGGTATTCGCGGTCTTCCACCGAGCCCTTTAGCAGCACCTGGGCCAGGCTGCGCTCGGCGTATTCCAGGTCGTCGGGGTAGATGCTGTCGCGCCATTCGTTGTAGTCGGCCAGCACCAGGCTGACCGGGCGACCGAAGATGCGCTCGTAGGCGGGGCTCACGTACAGCACCTGGCGGGTTTCCCAGTCGAAGGCCCAGAGCACCGCATTGACGCTGTCGAGAAGCGAGCTGAACAACTGCTCGCGTTCGCTCAAACGGGCGACTTCGCCTTGGGCGTGGAGCAAGGCCAGCAGAGTCTGGGCGGCTTCAGGGGGCGGGGTACCGGGCAGGATCGTGGGGATGTTCTTGGCCATGTGCACGAATCAGGTCTCGACTTGAAAGCGTGCGGCCAGCATCCTGCCCGCCACGCGGGCGATGTGCAGGTTTGAGTGGTGGCGACGGCGCGAAGTTCCGGGCGGCATGCCCCGCCAAGGGGCATGCCGACTAACGGTGGTCAGGCGCCGGTCGGGCGCAGGGAATAGGTTTTGAGCTGCGCCGCGAAGTCGCGCAAGGCGTGGATGCCGCTGGATTCGGCTTCGTGTACCCAGTCCTTCATGGCGGCCAGCATGTCGTGGCCGTTGGCACTGGTGCGCGCCCAGATCTGCTGCAGGGCCAGGCGCTTTTCGTAAATGGTCTTCAACGCCTGGCTGTGGGCAAGCATCGACTCGATGCGTACATGGTGGCGGTCTTCCAGCAGGCTGGTCTCGCGCGAGAGCAGGCGCTTGGCACGGCGGAAGTGGTGGCTGACCGAGGCGTCCACCCGGGCCAGCTCCTGCTTGACCAGCGGGCCGATCACCAGCTTGCGGTACTGGGCCATGATCTGGAAGCGGTTGTTGAGGATGGCCATGGCGGTGTCCATGTCCAGGCTCGCTTTGCCCGCCACACGGTGGGCAATGGGCGCCACGCGCTGTACTTTTGCCAGGCGCAACAGGCAGAACACGCGTATCCAGGCCCAGCCCATGTCGAACTCCCAGCGCTTGACCGACAGCTTGGCCGAGTTGGGGTAGGTGTGGTGGTTGTTGTGCAGTTCTTCGCCACCAATGACGATGCCCCAGGGCACGAGGTTGGTCGCCGCGTCGCGACATTCGAAGTTGCGATAGCCCAGCGCATGGCCCAGGCCGTTGACCACGCCAGCCGCCCAGAACGGAATCCACATCATCTGCACTGCCCAGATGGTGATGCCGATAGTGCCGAACAGCAGCAGGTCGATGACGGCCATCAGCACGATGCCGCCCAGCTTGTAGCGCGAATAGAGGTTGCGCTCGATCCAGTCATCCGGGCAGTTCTTGCCATAGATGCGCAGGGTATCGGGGTTGCGCGCTTCTTCACGGTACAGTTCGGCGCCCTTGCGCAACACGGTGCTCAGGCCTTTGTGCACGGGGCTGTGCGGGTCGTCTGGGGTTTCGCATTTGGCGTGGTGCTTGCGGTGGACGGCGGTCCATTCGCGGGTGTTCTGCGCCGTGGTCAGCCACAGCCAGAAGCGGAAAAAGTGCTTGAGCGCGCCGTTGAGCTCCAGTGCCCGGTGCGCGGAGTAGCGATGCAGGTAGACCGTGACGCTGACAATGGTCACATGGGTCATCAACAAGGTGATGCCGACCAGTTGCCAGGCCGACAAGTCGAGCAGGCCGTTGTACCACATAGGTGTAAAAACCCTCGGAATGCAGGAGGAGGGGCTGATTATCCCTTGGCAGGGAAATAAAACCAGTCACCCGTTTAGATAGGAGGTCACGACATGTTTCAGCCTTTATAATGCTCATTCTTTTCTGAAGGGCTATCCCACCCGACATGTCTGTTTCTGTTCGCGACGCCTTGCGCATGGCTGCGCTGTATGTGGTGCTCTCGATCCTCTGGCTGGCGCTCGCCGAGGTGGTGCTGCACGGCATGACTGACGACCCCCTGGCACTGACCGTGGGGCGGCAGATCAATGTGGTGCTGTGGGTGTTGATGAGTGCCGTGCTGATCTACGTTTCCAGGGTGCGGCTGTTGAACTTCATCGGTGTGGGTGCACGCTTGCGCTGCGAGGACCGTGAGCGGCTGCGCATGGCCGCTGCCGTGTTCGACAGTACCCTCGAAGGTGTACTGGTCACCGACCGTCAGGGCCTGATCGTGCACGTCAACCGCGCCTTCATGCGCATCACCGGCTACCAGCAGGACGAGGTTATCGGCCAGCGTCCGAACAAGTTCAAATCGGGCCGCCATGGCCAGGCGTTCTACCAGCAGATCTTTGCCACCCTGGCCGAGCAGGGTGAGTGGAGCGGCGAAATCTGGAACCGGCGCAAAAGCGGCGAGATCTACCCGCAGTGGCAGACCATTTGCGCCATTCGTGACGACGAAGGTGAGCTGAGCCATTACGTGGCGGTGTTCAGTGACATCAGTGCGATCAAGCATTCGGAAAAGGAGCTGGCCTACCTGGCTCACCACGACCCGCTCACCGGCCTGCCCAACCGCCTGCTGTTCACCGACCGCGCCGAGCAGGCATTGGCGGCGGCCCAGGCCAACAAGCGCGGCTGTGCCTTGCTGCTGCTGGACCTGGACCACTTCCAGAGCATCAACGACGGCCTTGGCCACACCATCGGCGACCAGTTGTTGAAGCTGGTGGGCGAGCGTCTGGGTGAGGTGCTGGGTAGCGGCGTGACCCTCGCACGGCTGGGCGGCGATGAGTTTGGCGTGCTGGCAGAGAACTGTCAGCAGGTCGGCCAGGCGGGCAAGCTGGCGCAGTGCATCATCGAGCGTATGCGTGAGCCTTTCCTGTTCGATGGCCATCGCCTGTTCATCAGCGTTAGCGTTGGCATCAGCCTGTTCCCCAGCGATGCCTTGAGTAGCGAGCAACTGCTGCGCAATGCCGATGCAGCGTTGTACAAGGCCAAGAGCAACGGGCGGGCCTGCTATGCGCTGTACACCGAAGAGTTGACCGCCCACGCCCAGCACCGGGTCGAGACGGCGGGTGAACTGCGCCGTGCATTGGAGCAGGATGAGCTGCGGGTTTACTTCCAGCCGGTGCACGACCTGGCCACTGGCAGCAAGGTCGGGGTCGAGGCGCTGGTGCGCTGGCAGCATCCCCAGCGCGGGCTGGTGCCCCCAGGCGAGTTCATCCCGATTGCCGAGCGCACCGGGCTGATCGCCGAGATCGATGCCTGGGTGCTGCGTCAGGCGTGCCGGCAGATGGTGCAATGGCAGGCTGAAGGCCGGCAGTTGGCTTTTGTGGCGGTGAACATCTCCAGCCGCCTGTTTGGTCAGCACGAGCTGTACCGGCAGGTAGCGGCGGTTTTGCATGAGACGGGCCTGGCGCCGGCGCTGCTGGAGCTGGAAGTGACCGAGAGCGCGGTGATGGAAGACCCGGAAGTGGCGCTGGAACAGCTGCACCGTTTGCGAGAGCTTGGGGTGACTTTGGCCATCGACGACTTTGGCACCGGCTATTCGTCGTTGCTGCGGCTCAAGCGTTTGCCCGTGCAGAAGCTCAAGATCGACCAGGGCTTCGTTGCCGGGTTGCCGCTGGATGAGGATGACATCGCGATCGTGCGGGTGATCATCGCCCTGGCCCGCAGCATGGGCATGCAGGTGCATGCCGAGGGCATCGAGCAGGCCGAGCAGGCTGGTTTCCTGTTGCAGGAGCAGTGTCAGCTGGGGCAGGGCTACTGGTTCGGGCGGCCGGTGCCGGCTGGGGATCTTCGCTGGGATTGAGGGCCTCTTCGCGGGCACGCCCGCTCCCACAGGGACTGCACAGGACCTGAGAGATGTGGGGACCTGTGGGAGCGGGCGTGCCCGCGAAGAATTCAACGCTTGTTCAAACCCTTCGCCAATCGATCCCCACCCAACTGGATCAGCGCCACCAGCGCCACCAACATGGCGATCACAGTCAGCATGATCTGGCTGTCGAAACGCTGGTAACCATACCGGTAGGCAATATCCCCCAAGCCCCCGGCACCAATCGCTCCGGCCATGGCCGAGGAGTTGATCAGGGTGACCAGGGTAATGGTGAAGCCCCCGACGATACCCGGCAGCGCCTCGGGCAACAGTACATGCCAGACGATGTGCCAGCGCCGGCAGCCCATGGCTTGTGCGGCTTCCACCAGCCCATGGTCGACTTCACGCAGGCTGACCTCGGCGATCCGGGCAAAAAACGGCGTGGCGGCAATGGTCAGCGGCACCACCGCTGCCCACACGCCATAGGTAGTGCCTACCACCAGGCGGGTAAAGGGGATCAGCGCAACCATCAGGATCAGGAACGGGATTGAGCGGAACAGGTTGACGAAGGCGCCCAGCACGCGGTTCAGCAGCGGTGCCTCGAAGATGCCGCCCTTGTCGCTGGTCACCAGCAACACCGCCATCGGCACCCCCACCAGCAGGGCGATCAGTGACGATACACCGACCATCAGCAGGGTATCGAGCAGGCCTTCCAGCAGGCGATCAAACCACATGGCCCAGTACCTCCACATCCTCGGCCCAGCGGCGGGCACGCTCCAGTAATTGATGGGTGTCGTGCGGCGAGTGCTGCACCGACAGGATCAGTTGGCCCAAGGCATGTTCGCCGATGGTTTCCACACCGCCCTGCAGCAGGCGTACGCGGCCGCCCAGGTCGTTGAACAGGGCAGACAGCTCGGGTTCGCCGAGCAGGGTCAGCTTCAGTACCACAGCGCTATCGCGGCTTACCGGGCTGGCCCGCAAGCTGGCTTGCAGCGTGGCAGGCAGCCTGGCCTGCAAGGGTGCGAGCAGGGTGCGGGTGACCTCATGGCGTGGAGCACCGAACACCCGCCAGACTTCGCCCTGTTCGACCACTTCGCCGCGCTCCAGCACCACCACCCGGTGGCAGATATCGCGGATCACCGCCATTTCGTGGGTGATCAGCACAATGGTCAGGCCCAGGCGCTGGTTGATGTCGCGCAGCAGGTCAAGGATCGAGGCCGTGGTTTCCGGGTCCAGTGCCGAGGTGGCTTCGTCACACAGCAGGATTTGTGGGTCGTGCACCAGCGCCCGGGCGATGCCCACACGCTGCTTTTGCCCACCGGAGAGCTGCGCCGGGTACACGTGGTGCTTTTCCTGCAGGCCGACCAGCTCCAGCAGCTCGCGCACCTTGCGCTGGCGCTCGGCCTTGGCAACGCCGGCCACCTTCAACGGCAGCTCCACGTTCTGCCACACGGTCTTGGCCGACATCAGGTTGAAGTGCTGGAAGATCATGCCGATGCGCCGACGCAGGGCCACCAGCTGGTCCTCGTCGAACGGGGCGATGTCTACCTGGTCGATCAGCACCCGGCCTTGGCTGGGTTGCTCCAGGCGGTTGATGGTGCGCAACAGCGACGACTTGCCGGCGCCGCTGCGGCCGATGATGCCGAAGATCTCGCCATGGCGGATGTTCAGGTCGATGCCTTGCAAGGCCGGTTGTGCCTGGCCAGGGTAGGTCTTGCCCAGGCCGATGAAGCGCACATGGGCTTCGTTGACCTCCGGGCGCAGGGCCTGTTCCTTGACCGTTGGCGGCAATGGTTGTGGTGTTGGCGCCCTGAGCGCACTGGCCTGGCTCATGTCAGCCTTCCCAGCCGGCTTGGTAGAGCTTGCCGTGGGCTTTGTCCAGGGCTGCGCGTACCACGGGCGAGTGCTGGTAGATGTCGACGAACTTGGCCAGGCGCGGATCGCCCTTGCTTTGCGGGCGGATGACGAACTGGATCACGTATTCCTTGTTTTCCAGGCCATCGAACAGCAATGCCGAGGTGGCGTCGAAGGTATTGGCCAGGCGGATGTAGGCCGGGTAGCCCTGTACCAGGTCGGCGTCATCGTAGGCGCGTACCAGTTGAACCGCCTCTACCTGAAGGATTTTGAGCTTTTTAGGGTTGGCGACGATGTCATCCTCGGTGGCCTTGTAGCCAACGCCTGGCTTGAGGGTGATCAGCCCGGCCTTGGCCAGCAGTTGCAGGCCACGGCCGCTGTTGATCGGGTCGTTGGCGATGGCCACGCTGGCACCTTCAGGCAGCTCGGCAAAGCTTTTGTACTGTTTCGAATACAGGCCAACGTTGTTGATGATGCCCGACGCGTAGGGCACCAGGTTGAAGCCCGCAGCAGCCTTGGCGTTCTCCAGGAACGGGATGTGCTGGAAGTAGTTCACGTCGATGTCGCCGCTGTTGAGGCTGACATTGGGCGCGATCCAGTCGCTGAACTCGATCAGCTTCACTTCCAGGCCTTGCTTGTGGGCTTCTTCCACAGCGGCTTCCAGCGGGATGGCAAAGGCAGAAGTGGTGCCGATCTTCAGCGGTTCGGCAGCCAGGGCGCTGGCAGACAGGCCCAGGGTGAGGGCAATGGCCGCGACGGGCCGGAACAGTTTATCAAGCATGGTGCAGGGCTCCAGTCGGGGCAGGGGTAGGGGTAAAACGGTGCGCCGAGCCAGGGTGGTCGGCGGGCAAGTGCGGGTGGTCGGCCTGGAACAGCTTCTCGCGCAGGGTGCCCTCGGCGTAGGCCGTCTTGTAGCGGCCACGCTGCTGCAATTGCGGGATGACCAGGTCGATGAAGTCTTCAAAGCTTTCCGGGGTGACGGTGCGGGTCAGGTTGAAACCGTCCAGGCCGGTTTCATCGAGCCATGCGATCAACTGCTCAGCCACCTGGTCAGGTGAGCCGACCAAGGTTACGTAGCGGCCACCCAAGGCGTGCTGTTCCAGCAGGCGGCGGCGGGTCCAGGCGTTGTCCTGCAACTGGCGCGTGGCGGACTGGATGGCGTTGCCCTGGCTGAAGCCGATTGGCTCATCCAGTTCATAGGCCGCAAAGTCGATACCGGTGGATGCTGCGAAGTGCGCAACACCAGCTTCAGGGCTTGCATGGCGCACGTATTCGGCATGCTTGGCCCGGGCCTCTTGCTCGGTTGGGGCGACGATCACCGTGATGCCCATGAACACCTTGACCGCTTGCGGGTCGCGACCGGCGGCCTCGGCGGCTGCACGTACCTTGTCGACCTGGGCGCGGGTGGCGGCTTTGTCCTGGCCACTGATGAACACGCACTCGGCATGGTTGCCGGCAAACGCCAGGCCACGTTTCGAGCTGCCGGCCTGGAACAGTACCGGGGTGCGCTGCGGCGAGGGTTCGCTCAGGTGGTAGCCCTCGACGTTGTAGAACTCGCCGTGGTGGCTGACCTTGCGCACCTTGTCGGGCCTGGCGTAGACGCGCTGCTCGCGGTCGGCGACCACGGCGTCGTCGGCCCAGCTGCCTTCCAGCAGTTTGTACAGTACGTGCAGGTATTCTTCGGCCTGGTCGTAACGGCGGTCATGCTCCGGTTGCTGCGCCAGGCCCATGGCCCGGGCGGCGCTGTCGAGGTAACCGGTGACGATGTTCCAGCCCACCCGGCCATTGCTCAGGTGGTCCAGGGTGGAAAGACGCCGGGCGAACAGATACGGCGCCTCGTAGGTGAGGTTGGCGGTAAGGCCGAAACCCAGGTGGCGGGTGACTGCGGCCATGGCCGAGACCAGCAGCAGCGGGTCGTTGACCGGCAGCTGGATCGACTCCTTGAGGGTGACGTCCAGCGACTGGCCGTAGATGTCGTAGGTGCCGACGATGTCAGCGATGAACAACCCGTCGAACAGCCCGCGCTCCAGCAGGCGCGCCAGGCTGGTCCAGTACTCCAGGGTCTTGTACTGGGTCGAGGTGTCCCGTGGGTGGGTCCACAGGCCGTGGTTGATATGCCCGATGCAGTTCATGTTGAAAGCATTGAGCAGGATCTGCTTGGCCATCAGATGGTCCCCCGGCGTGGTGGGTTGGCATCGTTGAGGTAGTAGTTGCCAATGGCGTGGTACTTCCAGCGCACCGGGTCGTGCAGGGTATGCACGCGAGCGTTGCGCCAGTGGCGGTCGAGGTTGTGTTCGGCCAGGGTGGCCTGGCTGCCGCCCAGCTCGAACAGGGCGGTACCGGCAGCGAGGGAAATCTCGGTGCTGATGGCCCGTGCTTCGGCCACGGCGATGGAGGCGGCGGCCACATTGTCGGCGCTGCTGTCGTCGCGGGCGCGGTCGAGGTATTCGCCGGCGCGCTCCAGCAGGGCTTCGGCCGCATGCAGGCGGATCGCCAGGTGGCCAAAGCTTTTCAACGTCAGCGGGTCATCCGTGGCCTTGTCCAGGCCGGAATCGACCCACGGGCGGCTGCGGGTGCGCACGAAGTGCAGGGCGTCTTCATAAGCGGCGCGGGCGATGCCGGTGTCGATGGCGGCATGGAGGATCTGTGCCAGCGGGCCGACCGGGGTGGGGCGCTCGAAGGCGCTCTGGAACGGCACCACGTCGTCGGCGCTGACGTACACGTTGTCGAACACCACCGAACCGCTGCCGGTGGTGCGCTGGCCGAAGCCGCTCCAGTCGTCGATCACCTGCAAGCCCTGGCTGTCGGCCGGGACGAAGGCCAGTTGCTGCACGCCTTGTTCGTCGACGACCGAGGTAGGAATGCGCTGGGCGTAGATGGCACCGGTGGAATAGAACTTGCGGCCGTTGATGCGAAAGCCATCGCCGTCACGGCTCAGGCGGGTGGTGCGCTCGTTGGCGGTTTTGGTGCCCAGCTCGGCCAGGGCGTTGCCGAAGCGGCGGCCGGCGAGTACTTCGGCGTACAGGCGCTGTTGCTGTTCGGGCGTGCCGTTTACCCGCAGTACTTCCAGGCCATAGAAATGGTTTTGCGGGATCTGCCCCAGCGAGCCGTCGGCCTGGGCGATACGGGCGATGACCTTGGCCAGGGTGACGTTGGACACGCCGGCGCCACCGAAAGCCTTGGGCACGCTGATGGCCCACAGGCCGGAGCGGGTGAACAGCTCGAGTTCGGCGTGCGGCAGGCGGCGCTCGCGGTCGCGCAGGGCGCTGTCGCGGCGCAGTTGCTGGGCGATGTCTTCGGCGACGGCCAGGGCTTCGGCGTCGCTGGTGATGATTGCGATTGTCATAGAGTTCTCCGGGGGCCGCTTCGCGGCCCTTCGCGGGCATGCCCGCTCCCACAGGTAAAGTGATGCCAGTTCAGGCGGTGGTAATCCTGTGGGAGCGGGCAAGCCCGCGAAGGGCTGCGCAGCAGCCCCAAAGGCTGCAAATCAGATCCAGGAATGCCGCGCAGGCAGGGTGCCGTTCAGGTGGTAAGCGCCCACCGCGTGGTACTTCCAGCGCACCGGGTCATGCAGCGTATGCACCCGGGCGTTGCGCCAGTGGCGGTCGAGGTTGAACTCGGCAAGGGTGGCGCGGCTGCCAGCCAGCTCGAATAGCTTCTCGCTGGCTTGCAGGGATATTTCGGTGGTCAGCACTTTGGCCTCGGCCACCGCAATCGACGCCCGTGCCGCGCTGGCTGCATCGATGGGCGCAGCATTGACCTCGTCGAGTACCCGCGCAGCCTTGCGCAGCAGCGCTTCGGCGGCGTGCAGCTCAAGCTTCAGCCGGCCGATGTCGGCGATCACATAAGGGTCGTCACTGGCACGGTCCACGTTGGCTTCAATCCACGGGCGGGACTTTTCGCGCACGAAGGTGATCGCATCATCGATCGCGGCTTCTGCGATGCCGGCGTCAATTGCGGCCTGGATCAGCTGCGAAGCTGCACCCTGGATGTTGGGGATATCGCGCTGGCGCCAGTTGTCGATTACCAGCTCCGCGTCTACCGGCACCTCGTCCAGCAGCACAGTGCCGCTGGCGGTGGTGCGCTGGCCGAACCCGGACCAGTCATCGACGATGCGCAGCCCTGGGCTGCCACGACGCACGAACGCCAGGCGCTGGCGGCCTTCATCGTCCAGTGCTTTCACGGCGACCCAATGGGCGAACAGGGCGCCTGTGGAATAGAACTTCTCGCCGCTGATGTGATAACCGTCGCCTGCGCGGGTAATCCTGGCCTTGAGGGTGAGGGTGTCCTTGGTGCCGCGCTCTGGCCCGGCATTGCCGATGCGCCAGCCGTCGAGCACGCTGCGGAAGATCAGCGCCTGTTGCGCCTCGGTGGCCGTCAGGCGAAGCAATTGCAGCATGCCGAACTGGTTCTGCGGGATCTGCCCCAAGGCCGGGTCGGCGGCGCTGATCAGGCGGAATACTTCGGCTACGGTTTCGAACGATACATCCGGGCCGCCGTGGGCCTTGGGTACGCTGATGCTGCCCAGGCCGCTGCGGGTAAACAACTCGATCTCGGCCCATGGCAGCTTGCGTTGCTGGTCGCGGCGGGCGGCCTGCTCGCGGGCAACCTCGGCCAGTTCGCGGGCCGCTTGCAGGGCCTCTGCGTCATTGCGCAGTACCTTGGCCGGCAGCAGCAGGGGCGAGCTGTCGAGATCGCTATGGAATTGGGTATTTGGCTGGCTGGACATCAGTACCGCTCCTTGGCTGCACTCAATGCCCTGGCGATACGCACTGGGGTGATTGTGATCCTGACCATTCCTGACCTCACAAAATTGTTGTGCCACTACAGCTGGTCGCGGCAGATGTGTGCTGGTCCGGTGGTCCGGTTTATATACCCTAATGCTTTATAAAAAGTTTATGAACTAACCTTTTGGAATATACATAGAAGGAGGGATTTGCTGTGGATGTGCCGGACCTTTCGCGGGCATGCCCGCTCCCACAGGTACAGCGCAGGTCTCAAAACCGGTGCCAAACCTGTGGGAGCGGGCGTGCCCGCGAAGAGGCCGCAACAGACTTACTCGGAGGCAGCAGTCCCGAGGAACTTGCGCAAAAACTGCCGGGTACGCTCTTCCTTCGGCGCCGCAAACAGTGCCTTGGCCTCGCCCTGTTCCACGATCACGCCCTTGTCGAAGAAGATCACCCGGTTCGCCACATCCCGGGCAAAGCTCATTTCGTGGGTGACGATGATCATGGTGCGTTTCTCCTCGGCCAGGCCGCGGATGGTCGCCAGCACTTCACCCACCAGCTCCGGGTCCAGTGCCGAGGTGGGTTCGTCGAACAGGATCACTTCCGGCTCCATGGCCAAGGCGCGGGCGATGGCCACCCGTTGCTGCTGGCCACCGGACAGGCGCCGTGGGTAGGCGTCTTCCTTGCCTGCCAGGCCGACCTTGGCCAGCAGGCGCCGGCCCAGTGCGATGGCCAGCTCGCGGGGTGTCTTCTTGACGATCACCGGCCCTTCGATCACGTTCTCCAGCGCGGTGCGGTGCGGGAACAGGTTGAAGTTCTGGAACACGAACCCGGCCTGCTGGCGCAAGCGGCGTATCGCACTTTGCTGGCCACCCAGCGGGCGGTTGGCGTCGATGCTGATGGCGCCGATCTGGATCTGCCCGGCATCGGGGGTTTCCAGCAGGTTCAGGCAGCGCAGGAAGGTGGTCTTGCCCGAGCCGCTGGGGCCGATGATGGCCACCACTTCGCCCGGTTGCACGGTCAGGTCGATGCCGTTGAGCACGGTCTGGCCCTTGAACCGCTTGGTCAGGCCTTTGACTTCAATCATGCTCATTGCTCCTGGTCATGCTGGTTGACCCGCGCTTCCATGCGGTTCTGGAAGTGCGCGAGGATGCTGCACAGCACCCAGTAGATAACTGCCACCGCCACGTACATGGTGAACACTTCGAAGGTGCGTGCGGTAATCAGCTGCGCCTGGCGGAACAGCTCGGGCACCTGGATGGTCGCCGCCAGGGCAGTGTCCTTGACCAGCGAAATGAAGCTGTTGCCCAGCGGTGGCAGGGCAGTGCGCAAGGCTTGTGGCAGGATCGCCCGGCGCATGGCCTGCACGCGAGTCATGCCGATGCTGGCGGCGGCTTCCCACTGGCCACGGTCAATCGAGGAAATGGCTGCGCGCAAGATCTCGCAGATGTAGGCCGCCATGTTCAGTGACAGGCCGATCAGCGAGGCGGGGATGGGGTCGAGTTCGATGCCGATCTGCGGCATGCCGAAATAGATCACGAACAGCTGCACCAGCAGCGGCGTGCCGCGGAAGAACGACACGTAGATCCGCGCCAGCCAGTTCAGCGGCAAGAGCTTCGACAGCCGCATCAGCGCCAGGGCAAAGCCGAGCACCAGGCCGAAGAACATGCCGCCAACGCTGAGCAGCACCGTATAACCCGCGCCCTTCAGCAGGAAGGGCGTGGAGTCGACAACGAGTTGCAGGCTTTCAGCAATCATTTGGTGACATCGGCACCGAAGTATTTCTCGGACAGCTTGGCCAGCGAGCCGTCAGCCTTGAGCTTGTCGATGGCCTTGTTGATGGCCGCCAGCAGTTCGGGTTCGCCTTTGCGCAGGGCCACGCCGCTTTCCAGGCGCGAGAAGGCATCGCCGGCAAGCTGGGTGTCCTTGGCTTTTTGCGCGTATTCCAGTGCGGCCAGGCGGTCGATCAGGATGGCGTCGATGCGGCCGTTGCGCAGGTCGGCGAACTTGCTTGGGTCGTCTTCATAGGTACGCACTTCAGCCTTCGGCACGTCCTGCTTCACCCATTGCTCATAGTTGGTGCCCAGGCCTACGCCGACTTTCTTGCCAGCCAGGTCTTGTGCGCCTTTGATGTTCAACTGTTCGGCTTTCTTCTTCAGGATCAGGGCCTGGATACCGGAAACGGTGTAAGGCTCAGAGAAGTCGTATTTCTTTTTGCGCTCCTCGGAAATGGTTACCTGATTGACCACCACGTCCAGGCGCTTGGATTCCAGCGCGGCAAGGATGCCGTCCCATTTGGTAGGCTGGATCTTGGCCTTGACCCCCAACTCCTTGGCCAGCAGTTCCGAAAGCTCCACCTCGAAGCCGGCCAGCTTGCCGTTCTCGTCCTGGAAGCTGAACGGTGGGTAGGTGCCTTCCAGGCCGACGTTGATCACGCCTTTTTCCTGGATAGTCTTCAGCTGCTCGCCGGCGAAGGCCTGGCTGAGCAGGCCGGTACCCAGCAGCAGAGCCAGGGTGGCGTTGAGTAGAGGTTTGGCGAATTTCGACATGACAGAGCCCCGCGCTTGTTGTGTAAGTAGTGAGGTGGCGACTATAGGGTTGGCTGCTTAGGCCAGGAAATACTAAAAAATTATTTTGTTATTTCCTTTTTGTGTTTCGTCAGGTGCTGGCTGCTTTGAGGGTAGGCGAGGTTGCCCACTCCGTCATCGCGGCTTATGCCCGACTTAGCGCAGGATGGAATAAAGCGTTGTTTTTTCCAAGGGCCGGATTTGCCGTAGAGTGGATTGCATGTAACCAGGCCCGGCCTTTTCGCCGGCACGCCCGCTCCCACAGGTACAGCACAGGGCCTGATGTTTGCGAGATTCCTGTGGGAGCGGGCGCGCCCGCGAAGAGGCCGGGCCTGGCGAATAAATCAGATGGCCTATACGGCAGGAGAAAACCGTGAGCGAACAACCTTCATCCGCGCATTGGCAGTTGCAAAGCATCGTCAGCGGCCTGCGCGGCGCCCGTGAGCAATGGCGCACCCGCAATGGCCGCAGCATAGGCGAGCAGGGCGGGCGCGAGCTGCCGTCGCGCGAGGCGATGCGGCAGATTCTGGAGCAGCTCTGCGGCGCGCTGTTCCCGATGCGCCTCGGGCCTGTAGACCTGCGCGAAGAAAGTGAAGACTTCTACGTCGGCCATACCCTGGATGCCGCGCTGACTGCCTTGCTTGCCCAGGCTCGCCTCGAACTGCGTTACGCGGCGCGCCAGAGCAACGCCGAGCTGGCCGGCGTCGATGCCCATGCGCTGAGCCTGGTACAGGGGTTTGCCGCCGCGCTGCCAGACCTGCGCGTGCTGCTCGACACCGACGTACTGGCCGCCTATCACGGCGACCCGGCGGCGCGCAGCGTCGATGAAGTGTTGCTGTGCTACCCGGGCATTCTGGCCATCATCCACCACCGGCTGGCGCACCACCTGTACCAGGCCGGCCTGCCGCTGCTGGCGCGGATCAGTTCGGAGCTGGCGCATTCGGCCACCGGTATCGACATTCACCCTGGCGCGCAGATCGGCCCGAGCTTCTTCATCGACCACGGCACCGGCGTGGTCATTGGCGAAACCGCGATCATCGGCGAGCGCGTGCGTATCTACCAAGCAGTGACCCTGGGCGCCAAGCGCTTCCCCAGTGACGAGTCGGGGACCTTGCACAAAGGCCTGCCGCGCCATCCTATCGTCGAGGACGATGTGGTGATCTATGCCGGGGCCACGGTGCTGGGGCGTATTACCATCGGCAAAGGCTCGACCATTGGTGGCAACGTGTGGCTGACCCGTAGTGTGCCGGCTGAAAGCAACATTACCCAGGCCAACCTGCAGCTGGATTGCCAGGACAAGAATTGATCTAGCCTTCTTTTTGCTTGTGCCGGCCTCTTCGCGGGCTTGCCCGCTCCCACAGGGACTGCAGAACGCTCAAGGCTTGTGCCGTACCTGTGGGAGCGGGCAAGCCCGCGAAGAGGCCGGCACAGGACAGCACCAATCAGCGCCCCAATTCGCATTGAAATCCGATCCATGTTTAACTTGAACGATTGTTCAATGAAAAACGCTGGTCCGCTGCCGGTGTTCAACAGGAGGATTCCTTTGCTGAACCCGTTCATTCCGAACCTTACGTCATTTGACGAGGTGCACGCCCGATGAGTGCACCGACCCCATCCCTTGCCAATGGCAAGATCCGCATGAACCCCCCGGTGTTCTACTTTGCGGCAAGTTTCATCCTCATCTTTGGCCTGGTGGTCATCAGCAACCCGCAAGCCGCAGGCGACTGGCTGCTGGCGGCGCAGAACTGGGCAGCCAACACGGTCGGCTGGTACTACATGCTGGCGATGACGCTGTACCTGGTCTTCGTGGTGGTCACCGCCTTGTCCGGCTACGGCAAGATCAAGCTCGGTGCCGACCACGACGAACCCGAGTTCAGCTACCTGTCGTGGGCCGGCATGCTGTTCGCCGCCGGCATCAGCATTACCCTGTTCTTCTTCTGCGTGTCCGAGCCGCTGACGCACATGTTGCAGCCGCCCCAGGGCGAAGCGGGCACGGCCGAGGCCGGGCGCCAGGCGATGCAGATCCTGTTCCTGCACTGGGGCCTGCATGGCTGGGGCGTGTTCGCCTTCGTCGGCATGGCACTGGCCTACTTCGCCTACCGGCATAACCTGCCACTGGCCTTGCGTTCGGCCCTGTATCCACTGATCGGCAAGCGCATCAATGGGCCGATCGGCTACGCGGTCGATGGCTTCGGCATCATTGCCACGGTGTTCGGCCTGGGTGCCGACATGGGCTTTGGCGTGCTGCACCTGAACGCTGGCCTGGATTACCTGTTCGGCATCAGCCACAGCCAGTGGGTGCAGGTGATCCTCATCACCCTGATGATGGGCGCGGCGGTGGCCGTTGCCGTTGCCGGGGTAGAAAAGGGCGTGCGGGTGATGAGCGACATCAACCTGTTCCTGGCCTGCGCGCTGCTGTTGTTCGTGCTGTTTGCCGGGCCAACCCAGCACCTGTTCAACACGCTGATCCAGAACCTGGGCGACTACCTGGGTGCGTTGCCACGCAAAAGCTTCGACGTGTATGCCTACGGTGAAAACCGCGACTGGCTGGGTGGCTGGACGGTGTTCTACTGGGCCTGGTGGATTGCCTGGGCGCCGTTCGTGGGCTTGTTCATTGCCCGTATCTCCCGTGGCCGTACCATCCGCGAGTTCGTCTTTGGCGTGCTGCTGATTCCGCTGGGCTTTACCCTGGCGTGGATGTCGATCTTCGGCAACAGCGCGCTGGACCAGGTCATCAATCACGGCATGACAGCGCTGGGCCAGTCGGCACTGGATAACCCGTCGATGAGCCTGTACCTGCTGCTGGAGACCTACCCCTGGAGCAAGGCGGTGATCGCCACCACGGTGTTCATCAGCTTCGTGTTCTTCGTGACCTCGGCCGACTCGGGCACCGTTGTGTTGTCGACCCTGTCGGCCAAGGGCGGTGGAGCGGATGAGGATGGGCCGAACTGGCTGCGCATCTTCTGGGGTGCAATGACCGCGCTGATCACCAGTGCGCTGTTGTTTGCCGGCAGCATCGACTCGCTGAAGTCGGCGGTGGTGCTGACCTCGTTGCCGTTCTCGCTGATTCTGCTGTGCATGATGTGGGGGTTGCACAAGGCGTTCTACCTGGAGTCGCAACGGCAGATCGCGCAGATGCACTCGCTGGCCCCGTTTGCCCAGTCACGTCGCGGCCGTGGCGGCTGGCGCCAGCGCCTGAGCCAGGCTGTGCACTTCCCGTCGCGCGATGAGGTGTACCGCTTCATGGACGACGTGGTGCGCCCGGCGATTGCCGAAGTGCGTGAGGTGTTCGAGCAGAAGGGCCTGGTGCTGATTACCCAGGATGACCCGAGCCACGACAACGTCAGCCTGAAGATCGGGCATGGCGAGGAGCAGCCGTTCATTTACCAGGTGCAGATGCGTGGCTACTTCACGCCGTCGTTTGCCCTGGGTGGGTTGGGTACGCAGGATTTGAAGAACCGCCGCTATTACCGGGCGGAGGTGCACCTGAGCGAAGGCAGCCAGAACTACGACCTGGTGGGCTACAGCAAGGAGCAGATCATCAACGACATCCTCGACCAGTACGAGCGGCACATGCAGTACCTGCATCTGGTCCGCTGACCAGGCTCTCCTGTCCTGGCCTCTTCGCGGGCTTGCCCGCTCCCACAGGTACGGCACCGGTTTCGAAACCTATGTTGTACCTGTGGGAGCGGGCGAGCCCGCGAAGAGGCCAGCACAGGCAACCACTAAAAGGGCGCGTCCCCCAGGATGGTCGCCCGGTGCATCACCCGCCGATTGGGCCGGTAATCATCCACCGCAAAATGCTGGGTCACGCGGTTGTCCCAGAACGCCACGTCATTCTCCTGCCAGCGCCAGCGAATGCTGAACTCCGGCCGCGTCGCATGGGCGAACAGCAACCTCAGCAGCGCATCACTTTCCAACTCGCTCAGTTCGTTGATGCGGGTAGTAAACCCTTCATTGACGAACAGCGCCTTGCGCCCGCTCACCGGGTGCGTACGCACCACCGGGTGCGACAGCGGCGGGTTGTTGCGCCGCGTCGCCTCCCAGCGCGCCAGGTCCTCGGGGGTGGTACCAAAGCGCTCCAGCGGGAACGACTTGGTGAAATCGTGGGTGGCAGTCAGGCCGTCGAGCATGTCCCGCAGCGGCGCCGACAAGGCTTCGAAGGCGGCAATGCCGCTGGCCCACAGGGTATCGCCACCGTAAGCGGGCAACTGCTTGGCGCTGAGCACCGCGCCCAGTGCCGGGGTCGGCAAAAAGGTCACGTCGGTGTGCCACACGGCGTTGTCGCGTACATCGGTCACTGCCGTGTCGAGTACCAGCACCTGCGGGGTTTCGGGCACGTTGGGGTAGATCGGGTGGATGTGCAGGTCGCCGAAGCGGGCGGCAAAGCGCGCCTGCTGCTCCGGGTTGATCGGCTGGTCGCGGAAGAACAGCACCTGGTGCTGCAGCAGCGCCTGTTCGATGGCGTCGCGCTCTTGTGCGGTGATCTCGCGGCTGATGTCCACGCCGCTGATCTGCGCACCCAGCGCCGGGCTGAGGGGGGTAACGGTCAGGCTCATGTCTTTTCTCGTTCTTTGCGCCGGGTTGCCGGCGTGGTCAGTCGGCAATCAGTGGCTCTGCCCGTGCCAGGGCACCAGTTTGCGTTGCAGGGCACGCAGGCTCATTTCCAGGGCGAAGGCAATCAGGGCGATCAACAGGATCCCCAGCACCACTACGTCGGTGACCAGGAACTGAGCCGCCGACTGCACCATGAAGCCCAGGCCGCTGGTGGCGGCGATCAGCTCGGCGGCCACCAGGGTCGACCAGCCGACCCCCAGGCCGATGCGGATGCCGGTAAGAATGTCGGGCAGCGCGCTGGGCAGGATCACATGGCGGATCAGTTGGGCCTTGGTGGCGCCCAGCGACTGCGCTGCACGCAGCTTGGCCGGGTCGACCGTGCGCACGCCGGTGGCAGTGGCAATGGCGATGGGGGCGAAGATCGCCAGGTAGATCAGCAACACCTTCGACAGCTCGCCGATGCCGCACCAGATGACGATCAGCGGCAGGTAGGCCAGCGGCGGGATAGGCCGGTAGAACTCGATCAGCGGGTCGAGGATGCCCCGCGCCACGCGGTTGTAGCCGATGGCGATGCCGACCGGTATCGCGGTCAGGGTTGCGGCTATCAGCGCCAGGCCGATACGGCCCAGGCTTGCGCCCAGGTGCTGCCACAGGCTGGCATCCATGTAACCCTGGGTCAGCAGGGTCCAGGCCCTGGCCAGGATGTCGCCAGGCGAAGGCAGGAACAGCGGCTCGATCCAGCCTGCGGCCGTCACCAGCCACCAGACCAGCAGCAGGCTGGCCAGGGTCAGGGTGCTGATCCAGCGGGTAGAAAGTTGCCGGCGTGCTGTTGCAACAGGCCGGGTTTGGGCTTGGTGTTTGCCGGCTACCGGCAGGTCCAGGCTGCTCATGCGCGCTCCTGCAGGTTTTGGCGTTGGGAGAACACCCGCGCCAGCACATGCTCGCGGGTTTCGATAAAGGCGGGGTCGGACTTGATCGCCCGAGCCGATTCACCAGCGGCATAGCGCTGGCCAAAGTCCAGTTGCAGGCGTTCCACCACTCGCCCCGGGTTGGGGGCCAGCAGTACCAGTTCGCTGGCAAGGAACACGGCTTCTTCGATGTCGTGGGTAATCAGGAACACCGGCTTGGCGGTGCGCTGCCACACCTGCAACAGCAGTTCTTGCATCTGCTCGCGGGTGAAGGCATCAAGGGCGCCAAACGGTTCGTCCATCAGCAATACGCGAGGGTCGGCCGCCAGTGCGCGGGCCAGGCCTACGCGCTGCTTCTGGCCACCGGACAACTGCCAGATACGCCGCTCGCCAAAGCCATCGAGGTCGACGAGGGCGAGCATTTCACGGGCCTTGGCTTCTCGCTTGGCGCGAGGCACACCAGCCAGCTCGAGGCCGAAGGCGACATTGCCCAGCACGTTCTGCCACGGCAGCAAGGCATCGTCCTGGAACACCACGCCGCGCTCCGCACCGGGGCCTTGCACCGGCACGCCGTCGAGGGTGATGCGCCCGCCGCTGGGGGCGACAAAGCCGGCGATCAGGTTCAGCAGCGAAGTCTTGCCGCTGCCGGAAGGCCCCAAGGCCACCAGCAACTGGCGCGGCCCCAGGCTCAGGTTGATGTCGGCCAGCACCGGGGTGCTGGCGCCAGGGTACTGTGCGCTGATGCGCTCCAGCTCGAGCAAGGCCATGACGGGCTCCGGATCAGTTTGGAAGGAACTTGGCGCTGACGTACGGCGAGTAGTCCGGCAGTACGGCGTCGACCTTGCCTTGCTGCTTGAGGAAGTTGGCCGTGTCGGTCAGTGCCTGGGTGGTCGGTGCGCCCAGGGCGTTGGCCTGGTCGGCGGCCAGCGGGTAGACGTTGCCCTCCAGCAGCACCGGGATGTCGCTGGCCTTGGCACCGGACAATTTCACCAGCTTGTCTACGTTGGCCTTGTCGGCCAGCCAGGCTTTCGGGTCTTTGCGGTAGTCGGCGTAGGCATCGAGGGTGACCTTGGCAAAGGCCTTGATCACTTCAGGGTGCTTCTCGGCGAAGTCCTTGCGCACAATCCAGGCGTCGAACGTAGGTGCGCCTTTCTGGGCCAGCTCGCCCGAGGTGATCAGCACCTTGCCGTTTTCCTTGGCCACGCCCAGGGCTGGGTCCCACACGTAGGTGGCGTCGATGTCGCCGCGCTTCCAGGCGGCAATGATGGCCGGTGGTGCCAGGTTGAGGATCTGTACCTTGGACGGGTCGATGTTCCAGCTTTTCAGGGCGGCCAGCAGGCTGTAATGGCCAGTGGAAACGAACGGCACGGCGACCTTCTTGCCGATCAGGTCTTGCGGGGTCTTGATGCTGTCGCGGGCGACCAATGCTTCACCGGCGCCAATCTGGGTGGCGATGAGGAAGGTTTCCACCGGCAGCTTGCGGGTGGCGGCAGCGGCCAGCGGGCTGGAGCCGAGGTAGCCGATCTGCACGTCGCCGCTGGCCACCGCTGTGATCACATCGGCGCCGTTATCGAATTTGCGCCAATCGATGCTGGCCTTGCTGGCTTTTTCGTAGTCGCCATCGACCTGGGCCACTTTGGCCGGGTCGACCGTGGTCTGGTAGGCCACGGTCAGGTCGGCAGCCTGGGCAAACCAGCTGGTGCCGGCGAGGGTCAGGGCGGCGAACAGGCGCAGCGGAGCGTGCGGGATCATGGTGAACCTCTCGTCAGGCAATCGGTGTGATGGATGGCGAGAAGACTAAATGATCTAAGAATTTACAAATAAATAACTTTTTTGCATTAGCTTAGGAGCCAAATGCTTTAAGCCCAGGAGCGGGGGCTCTGTGTGGGAGCGGCCTTGTGTCGCGATTGGGGCGCGCAGCGGCCCCTCGGCTTCAGCAGCGCAGCAGAAATCGCTGGGGCTGCTGTGCAGCCCTTTCGCGACACAAGGCCGCTCCCACAGCGAACGCACAACGTTCCGACTTGGGATGATCCTCGCGAATGGCGAAATCAGAGCTAGCTGCTAGGCTTCCTCGTCCTTATAGAACGATACGTTATTAGGTTATGAGCAAACGTTTGCAAATAACTAAAGGTTATTGATTGGGCGCTTGCTACAACGAATGGCAGTAAAGGTTCCTAACATATTCCTTAAAAATCTTACAAATTCATAAAACGGTCATTTTGGATTTATAGGATTGTCATTATCCTGTAGCGCAGGTGGCGTCTTAGACCAAAGTCGCGAAACGTTTAGAAACGATTGACTTCATGGTCACGCTTTGGGACTAAATCGCCAATCCACGGTGAGCGGGGCAACAGACCCCGCCGCCAGAGATACACAAGAATTAGAACGTAGAGGAGCAAAACATGTACAAGTCCAGCCTGGCCGTGGCCGTGGCACTGGGGGTTTTCGCCCAAACAGCAGGCGCTGCCGGTTTCGTTGAAGACAGCAAACTGTCGCTCAGCTCGCGCACCATGTACTTCAACAACGACAACCGTGAAGCTCACGCCGCAGCCGGGGCCGAGCGTCCGGATCAGCGTGAATCCGGTCAAGGCTTCAAGCTTGACTACATCTCCGGCTTCACCGAAGGCACCGTAGGCTTCGGGGTCGACGCGCAGGCCCTGTGGGGTATCCACCTGGACGGTGGCGAGGGCTACCACAAGAGCGGTTTCTTCCCGGATGACGGCAAAGGTTCGGCAGCCCAGTGGGCTCGCTTCGGTGCCAACGCCAAGGCTCGCTTCTCGAAGACGGAAGCGCATTTCGGTAGCGCACTCGCGCCGAACTTGCCAATCCTTGTTTCCAACGATGGCCGTCTGCTGCCGCAGACCTTCGAGGGCGGTACTATCCAGTCGAAGGAAATCGACAATCTGACCATTAACGCTGGTCAGCTGACTCACGCCATGGGCCGTGCATCGAGCAACCGCACTGGTCTTTCGGTACAAGGCGCGACTCAGGAGAGCAACAAATTCCGCTACGCGGGTCTGGATTACAAGCTCACTCCTGACCTGACTCTGCAGTACTACTACTCGAACCTGGAAGATTTCTACAAGCAGCACTTCCTGGGCGCTACTCATGTGTTCAAGATTGCTGACGATCAGTCGTTCAAAACCGACCTGCGCTATTTCGACAGTAGCAAGGACGGTCGCAATGGCGAAGCTGGCTATGAGTTCAAGAACAACGGCGGGTATGCCAAGAATCCAGGCGAGGTCGATAACAAGACCTGGTCTGCAATGTTCACCTACACCCTGGGTGGCCATGCTCTGATGCTGGGTCACCAGCAGGTCAGTGATGACGGTGGTTTCGTATGGTTGAACCAAGGCAGCTTGGTTGATGAAGGTGCTGGCGGCTCGAGCTTCTACCTGTTCACCGACAGCATGATCAACCAGTTTGCCAAAGCAGGTGAAAACACTACCTTTGGTCAATATTCGTATGATTTCGCCAGCTTGGGCGTACCAGGCCTGAAAGCGTCTGTAGCTTACCTGCGTGGTGAAGATGGCCGTAGCACCAATGGTAATGGCACCTTCACTGAGTGGGAGCGCGACGCGCGCGTTGATTATGTGCTGCAGGAAGGTACGCTCAAAGGCCTGGGCTTCAGCCTGCGTCAAGGTGTGTATCGTGGTACCGGTTCCGGCTCTGCCAACGATCAGGACCAGACTCGCTTCATCGTGAACTACACTTACAACTTCCTGTAAGCCGTAGCTGAACAAGAAGCCTCGCCTAGTGCGAGGCTTTTTTGTGCCTGCAAATTAGTATGCTTTAAGGTTATAAATAAATCGTTATTTATTCTTTTTGTTTTTAATCGAATGCAGGCACATTGAACCCATACGGTACAGAACCCAGCCAAGGAGCCGCAGCCCATGAGCCTCAAACTCGGCGATATCGCCCCCGATTTCGAACAGGATTCCAGCGAAGGCAAGATCCGCTTCCACGAGTGGCTGGGCAACAGCTGGGGGGTGTTGTTCTCCCACCCGGCCGACTTCACCCCGGTGTGCACCACCGAGCTGGGCCTGACTGCCAAGCTCAAGGACGATTTCGCCAAGCGCGGGGTCAAGGCCATTGCCCTGTCGGTAGACCCGGTCGACTCGCACCACAAGTGGATCGAGGACATCAACGAGACCCAGAACACCGTGGTCAACTTCCCGATCATCGCCGACGCTGACCGCAAGGTCTCCGACCTGTACGACCTGATCCACCCGAACGCCAGCGACACCCTCACCGTGCGCTCGCTGTTCGTGATCGACCCGAACAAGAAGGTGCGCCTGACCATCACCTATCCGGCCAGTACCGGGCGCAACTTCAACGAAATTTTGCGGGTGATCGACTCGCTGCAGCTGACCGACAACCACAAGGTCGCCACACCAGGTAACTGGCAGGACGGTGACGAGGTGGTGATCGTGCCTTCGCTCAAGGATGAGGAAGAGATCAAGCAGCGCTTCCCCAAAGGTTACCGGGCGGTCAAACCCTATCTGCGGCTGACCCCTCAGCCCAATCGTTAATGGATTCCTCGTTGCATTGCTCTTAGCCAAGCAGGGATTTTCGGGCCGTTTCGACGGCCTTTTTTTTATGGCTGCAAGAACTGTGTGGGCTTCTTCGCGGGCGCGCCCGCTCCCACAGGGACCGCGCATGCCCGCGAATAGGCCCTGAAATACAAAATCAAAAATGGAATAACCAAATGAAAAAATATGATTTCTAGATATATGCGGTGACTGTTAATGTCACTCCCAACAGAACACAAGGAAGCGCTGCAATGCTGGTCGTATCAATCGGTGGTAGCCCAAGCCCTCGTTCACGCTCCGGCGTGTTGCTGGAGCGTTCGCGCCAGTGGCTGCAGGACCAAGGCGTCGAGGTCGTGACGTTCCAGGTACGGGACTTCCCCGCCGAAGACCTGCTCCACGCTCGTTTCGACAGCCCGCATGTGCAGCACTTCCAGCAGCTGGTAGCCCAGGCCGATGGCCTGATCGTTTCAACCCCGGTGTACAAGGCGTCGTTTGCCGGTGCACTGAAAACCTTGCTCGACCTGCTGCCTGAGCGCGCCCTGGCACACAAGATCGTGTTGCCAATCGCCACCGGCGGCAGCATCGCCCACATGCTGGCGGTGGATTACGCATTGAAACCCGTGCTGTCGGCACTCAAGGCACAAGAGACCCTGCAAGGGATCTTTGCCGACGACAGCCAGGTGGCTTACGCAGAGGGCACGAAGCCCGCGCAATTGGTACCGGCGCTGGAAGAACGCCTGCTGGACTCGCTGGAAACCTTCCACGTTGCCTTGGCCCGTCGGCCACGCCCCGTGGCCCCCGGCGTACTGAATGAACGCCTGATCAGCGCTCGCTGGAGCATCTGACCGGCACACCCCGCTTTACCACCTTACTCGCCCGACAACGAGGCAAGCAGGTGCAACCCGAACCCAAACGTACAGGAGAGCGCCATGCGCACAGTCTTCTTGCGTCGCGGTCTGGTCGCCCTGTTTGCGGCGGCTGTGTCCTTCGGCGCCATTACCCAAGCCCAGGCCGAGAGCCTGCGTATCGGTTACCAGAAATACGGCACCCTGGTGCTGCTCAAAGCCAAAGGCACGCTGGAGAAGCGCCTGGCCGAGCAGGGCGTGCAGGTGCAGTGGACCGAATTCCCCGGCGGCCCGCAGCTGCTTGAAGGGCTGAACGTTGGCTCCATCGATTTTGGCGTTACCGGCGAAACCCCGCCCGTATTCGCCCAGGCTGCCGGCGCCGATCTGCTCTACGTAGCCTATGAGCCGCCAGCACCGCACAGCGAGGCGATCCTGGTGCCGAAGGGGTCACCGGTCCAGTCGGTCAAGGACCTGAAGGGCAAGAAAGTCGCGCTCAACAAAGGTTCCAACGTGCACTACCTGCTGGTCCGCGCCCTGGAAGATGCTGGCCTGAAGTACAGCGACATCCAGCCCGTTTACCTGCCGCCGGCTGATGCCCGCGCCGCCTTCGAGCGTGGCAGCGTCGATGCCTGGGTGATCTGGGACCCGTACCAGGCAGCCGCCGAACAGCAGCTGCAGGCGCGTACCTTGCGTGATGGCAAGGGCCTGGTCGACAACCACCAGTTCTACCTCGCCACCCGCAACTACGCGACCCAGCACCCGGCGGTGATCAACACCCTGATCGAGGAAGTGCGTGCCGTGGGCGAGTGGTCCCAGGCCAACCCGCAGGAGGTGACCGACCAGGTTGCACCGCTGCTCGGCCTGCCCGCCGACATCACCCTGACCTCGGTCAAGCGCCAAGGCTACGGTGCTGCACCGCTGACTCCCGAGGTCGTGGCCGCACAACAGAAAATCGCCGACACCTTCCAGGCGCTCAAGCTGATACCAAAGCCGCTGAGCATCAAGGACGTGATCTGGACACCCCCGGCCAAGGTCGCTAGCGCGCCTTGATTGATTCGCCTGCGCCGGGGCGCCGCCCTGGCTGAGCCACCCTTGAGGAGACAACTCCAATGAGCCTTAACATTTTCTGGTTCCTTCCTACGCACGGTGACGGTAAGTACCTGGGCACGTCCGATGGCGCTCGCGCCGTTGACCATGGCTACCTGCAGCAGATCGCCCAGGCGGCCGACCGCCTTGGCTTTGGTGGCGTGCTGATCCCCACCGGGCGCTCCTGCGAGGATTCCTGGCTGGTGGCAGCGTCGCTGATCCCCGTGACCCAGCACCTGAAATTCCTGGTTGCCCTGCGCCCAGGCATCATTTCGCCAACCGTGGCCGCACGCCAGGCAGCAACCCTGGACCGCCTGTCCAATGGCCGTGCCTTGTTCAACCTGGTGACTGGTGGCGACCCGGACGAACTGGCCGGTGATGGCCTGCACCTGAACCACCAGGAGCGCTACGAAGCCTCGGTCGAGTTCACCCGTATCTGGCGCAAGGTGCTGGAAGGCGAAAACGTCGACTACGACGGCAAGCACATTCAGGTGAAGGGCGCCAAGCTGCTCTACCCGCCGATTCAGCAACCACGTCCGCCGCTGTATTTCGGCGGTTCGTCCGAAGCTGCCCAGGACCTCGCCGCCGAACAGGTCGAGTTGTACCTGACCTGGGGCGAGCCACCTGCAGCGGTTGCCGAGAAGATCGCCCAGGTGCGCGAAAAGGCAGCTGCCCAGGGCCGTGAGGTACGCTTCGGGATTCGTCTGCACGTGATCGTGCGTGAAACCAACGAAGAAGCCTGGGCTGCCGCCGACAAGCTGATCTCGCACCTGGACGACGACACCATCGCCCGGGCCCAGGCCTCGCTGTCGCGCTTTGACTCGGTAGGCCAGCAACGCATGGCTGCCCTGCACGGCGGCAACCGCGACAACCTGGAAGTCAGCCCCAACCTGTGGGCCGGTGTTGGCCTGGTCCGCGGCGGCGCCGGTACCGCACTGGTGGGTGATGGCCCGACCGTGGCAGCGCGGGTAAAGGAATACGCTGATCTGGGTATCGATACCTTCATCTTCTCGGGTTACCCACACCTGGAAGAGTCGTACCGCGTTGCCGAGCTGCTGTTCCCGCACCTCGACGTACAGCGCCCGGAGCAACCGAAAACCGGCGGCTACGTGAGCCCCTTCGGCGAGATGGTGGCCAACGACATCCTGCCCAAGTCTGTGTCGCAGAGCTGAGGGCCGGGCCATGAGTCGTGCAACTTCCTCCAACCTGGCCCAACGCCTGGCGCCGTGGGCGCTGCCAGTACTGCTGTTGGCAGCCTGGCAGCTGGCGGTCAGCGCTGGCTGGCTGTCGACGCGCATCCTGCCGGCACCCAGCGCTGTGGTCAGCGCCGGTGTCGAGCTGGTACGCAGCGGCGATATCTGGACCCACCTGGCCATCAGTGGCTGGCGTGCCGGCCTGGGCTTCGTCATCGGTGGCAGCATCGGCCTGGTGCTGGGCTTCATCACCGGCCTGTCGAACTGGGGCGAACGCCTGCTCGACAGTTCGGTGCAGATGATCCGCAACGTGCCGCACCTGGCGCTGATCCCGCTGGTGATCCTGTGGTTCGGCATCGACGAATCGGCAAAGATCTTCCTGGTTGCGCTGGGCACGCTGTTCCCGATCTACCTGAACACCTACCACGGTATTCGTAACGTTGACCCGCAGCTGGTCGAGATGGCACGCAGCTACGGCCTGTCGGGCTTCAGCCTGTTCCGCCAGGTAATCCTGCCGGGCGCACTGCCGTCGATCCTGGTGGGCGTGCGCTTTGCCCTGGGCTTCATGTGGCTGACCTTGATCGTTGCCGAAACCATTTCGGCCAACGCCGGCATCGGTTACCTGGCGATGAACGCCCGTGAATTCCTGCAGACCGACGTGGTGGTACTGGCCATCGTCCTGTATGCCGTGCTCGGCAAGCTCGCCGACCTCGCCGCCCGCGGCCTGGAACGTGTGTGGTTGCGCTGGCACCCGGCCTACCAAGTGGCCAAGAAGGAGGGCGCATGACCGTGCTCAAGGAACAGCCGCCACGCCTGTTGCGTGGCATCCCGCTGGCCTCCAACGGCCTGCGCAAGGCCTTTGGCCAGCGCGAAGTGTTGAAGGGCATCGACCTGCACATCCCGGCTGGTCAGTTCGTCGCCATTGTTGGCCGCAGCGGCTGCGGTAAAAGCACCCTGCTGCGCCTGCTGGCCGGGCTCGACCAGCCTACTGCCGGGCAACTGCTGGCCGGCGCTGCGCCGCTGGAAGAGGCCCGTGAAGAAACCCGCCTGATGTTCCAGGACGCACGCCTGCTGCCGTGGAAGAAGGTGATCGACAACGTAGGCCTGGGCCTTTCTGGCGACTGGCGTTCACGGGCACTGGATGCACTTGAGGCGGTTGGCCTTGCCGACCGCGCCAATGAGTGGCCAGCGGCACTGTCGGGTGGCCAGAAGCAGCGTGTGGCATTGGCCCGTGCGCTGATTCACCAACCGCGCCTGCTGCTGCTGGATGAGCCGTTGGGTGCGCTGGATGCATTGACCCGTATCGAAATGCAGCAACTGATCGAACGCCTGTGGCGTCAGCACGGTTTCACTGTGCTGCTGGTCACCCACGATGTCAGCGAGGCGGTCGCCGTGGCTGACCGGGTGATCCTGATCGAGGACGGCGAGGTCGGGCTCGACCTTACTGTCGACCTGGCACGGCCCAGGGCGCGTGGTTCGCACCGCCTGGCTGCACTGGAAAGCGAAGTGCTCAACCGTGTTCTGTCGGCCCCGGGCACTGCGCCCGAGCCGGACCCTGTAGCCCCTCTGCCCACGCAACTGCGTTGGGCTCACTGATTGACTCACTTACCCGACTGAAGCCATAGAGAAGGAATTACATCATGACTATCAAAGCCATCAACGTCCGCAACCAGTTCAAAGGCACCGTGAAAGAAATCCTCGAAGGCCCGGTACTGTCGGAAATCGACGTGCAGACCGCCTCGGGCATCGTGACTTCGGTCATCACCACCCGCTCGGTCAAAGAGCTGGAACTGCAAGTGGGCAGCGAAGTGATTGCCTTCGTGAAGTCGACTGAAGTGTCTATCGCCAAGCTGTGATGGGGCAGTTCGATATTGGGGCCGCGTTGCGGCCCTTCGCGGGCTCGCCCGCTCCCACATGGTCCTGCGTACAGCGGAAAATGTGGGAGCGGGCATGCCCGCGAAGGGCTGCAAAGCAGCCCCAATAATTTCAGCTGGAACGCTTGGCCAGAAACGGCGGTAGATACAACCCCAGATACGCCTCGAACACCCGCTTGCCTTCCTCGGCCATGCGCGGGGTGATCGCCTCGTGCAGCTGTACCGACCGCGCATACACCCGGTCGCTCAACTCCATGGCCAGCGCAAACACGTCCACATCCAGCGGCATCACCGGCAGGTGAAAATGCTGGTCGAACAACTTGTGCATCAAGTCGCCCAATTCCATGTCGTGCTGCCGGTCGGCCTGCACCACCTCACTCAGCCCATGCTGGGCGAGGATCAGCTGCCGCGCTGCGGCATCCCCGTTATAGATCTCTAGCATGCGTTCTTCGATCAGCCGTGACAGCTCGTGCCAGGTGCTGAACATGCTGCTGTCGATGGGTGCGCCCAGTGCTTCGCGAAACGCCCGGTGTACATCGGCAGTCAGCGCTTCCAGCAACGCTGGCACGCTGGCGAAGAAGTGATACACCGACGACGGCGGAATCTGTGCCCGCTCGGCCACGCTGTAGATGGACAGCGCCGCCACCCCGTGTTCGGCCAGCAGCTCACGCGCAGCCGCCAGGATCGCTTCGATCCTGGCCTGGCTGCTGGCGCGCGGCTTGCGCGGGGTGGCGGTGCGGTTCATCAGTTGCTGATGGCCAGGATGCTAGCCTGGTAGGCGCCGACGAACAGGTCGAAGTCACCGACTTCTTCCTGTTCCAGCTCCGACTGCTTGGCGAGCGAGTCGCGGGCCAGTGTTTCGAAGGCCTGTTGCTGCTCATTGCTCAGTGGCTGCTCGCGGAAGGTTTCGGCGTGGATCCGGCTTTGCCGCAGCGAGAACGCGATGAAGCTCTCGTCATGCTCGGTCATGCGTGCCAGCACCTGGGCCGACGGTGTCAGCGAGGTGTCGTCAACCTTGGCCTGCTGTGCATCCAGCGCCTTGGCGTGCTCATCAAAGCCTTGGGCCTGGTCGAGCAGGTTGGCCAGTTGCCGGATACGTTCGATCAGCTCGCTGGCCCAGTCTTTCAAGCCGATCGGCTGGCCATTGCGGTGCAGCTCCAGCCCCGGGCGGCGGCCTTCCTTGACCACGGTCAGGAAGTTGCTGGTGCACTGGCCGCATTCGCCATTGTCCAGCTGCGGGCTGTCTTCCAGCGCGCAGAACAGCAGGAACGCATCCAGGAAGCGCGCCTCGGTCAGGTCGATGCCCACCGGCAGGAACGGGTTGATGTCCAGGCAACGCACTTCCACATACTGCACGCCGCGCGAGGTCAGGGCCTGGATTGGCCGTTCGCCCGTATAGGTGACCCGCTTGGGGCGGATGTTCGAGTAGTACTCGTTTTCGATCTGCAGGATGTTGGTGTTCAGCTGCACCCACTCGCCGTCCACGTGCGTGCCGACTTCCACGTAAGGCGGGTAGGGCGTGCCCACCGCCTTGCGCAGGCTGTCGGTGTAGCTGGCCAGGTTGTTGTAGCACGGCGTGAGGCCGGCCTGGGCGTTGCTCTGGTAGCCCAGGTCACTCATGCGCAGGCTGGTGGCGTAGGGCAGGAACAGGGTTTCGGCGTCCAGCTCTTCGAGCTGGTGCGGGCGGCCACGCAGGAAGCCTTTGTCCAGCGCTGGCGACGCGCCGAACAGGTACATCAGCAACCAGCTGTAGCGACGGAAGTTGCGGATTAGCGCGATGTAGGCCGACGACTGGTAGTCGCGGTTGTCTTCGGTGCTGCCTTCGGCTTCGCGCAGCAGAGGCCACAGGGCTTCGGGCAGCGAGAAGTTGTAATGGATACCGGCGATGCACTGCATGGTGCGGCCGTAGCGCAGGGCCAGGCCCTTGCGGTAGACATGCTTGAGCTTGCCGATGTTCGAGGTGCCGTACTCGGCAATCGGGATATCCTCCTCGGCCGGCAGCGTGCATGGCATCGACGGGCTCCACAGGTACTCGTCGCCCAGCTTGCTGTAGACGAAACGGTGGGTCTGTTCGAGGCTTTCGAGCACCTTGGCCGGGTCGGGCAGGGCCGGGGTGATGAACTCCAGCAGCGACTCGGAATAATCGGTAGTGATCTGCTCGTTGGTCAGCGCCGATCCCAGGGCTTGCGGATGCGGGGTCTGGGCCAGGCGACCTTCGTCGGTCACGCGCAGGCATTCGCGCTCAATACCGTGCAGGCACTGCTTGAGCAGGGGGAGATTGGCGCCGAGCAGGCTCAGGCGGCGGTTGAGGAGGTCGCTCAAGATGTATTCCTTCACGCGTCAGTCGCCCCAATATGGGGGTAGCAAAGACGGTCTACAAGGGTAGTTGGAAAAGGAACTGGCGTTGTCGCCTGGTTTACGCGGTTCCGGCATTGCGCAGCGCCGACTGCAGGGGCCGCTGCGCGCCCCATCGCCGGCAAGCCGGGCTCCCACAGGAACACCACCATATTCAGGTTTGTGGGTTACCTGTGGGAGCCCGGCTTGCCGGCGATGGGCTGCGAAGCGGCCCCCGGCTGTTGCCAAAAATACCGCAGATATTGCTTGGTGGGCTAGAGAACCGCGAAGGTTCCTTGCGCTTTCGCCACCAGGTTGTCGCCCTGGACTACGTCGGCGTCGACCACCAGGGTACGCCGCCCGGCGTGCAGTACACGGGCGGTGCACACCACTTCGCCGTCACTCACGGCACGCATGTAGTTGATCTTGCACTCGATGGTGACGCTTTGCTGGTCGAAGCCATGGCTGGCCGAGCAGGCCAGGCCCATGGCGATGTCCACCAGGCTGAAGATCGCCCCGCCGTGCAGCTTCTGGCCCCGGTTGCGCAAATGCGCTTCGAGGGGCAGGGCCACTTCGGCAACACCTGTTTCCAGGCGTTGCAGGCGGCAGCCCAACAGTTGGCTGAAGGCGCTTTCGACGTATTCGCGTGGTACGTCCATCACTTCTTCTTCAACTGCTTGGCGTTGGCGAACAGCGAGGCCATGGCGTTGTTGGCCGGTGCGGCAGTGGCAGTTTCACGCGGGCGTGGAGCCTGCTGCTGACGGTTGCCGCCATTGCCACGGTTGCCGCCGCGGTTGCCTTCGACCTTTTCGCCCGGGGTGTCGCTCATGCGCATGGACAGGCCAACGCGCTTGCGCGGGATGTCCACCTCCATGACTTTGACCTTGACCACATCGCCGGCCTTGACCGCTTCACGCGGGTCTTTGATGAACTTCTCCGACAGCGCCGAGATGTGCACCAGGCCGTCCTGGTGCACGCCGATGTCGACGAAGGCACCAAAGTTGGTGACGTTGGTCACCACGCCTTCGAGGATCATGCCTGGCTCCAGGTCCTTGAGGTCTTCGACGCCGTCCTGGAAGGTGGCGGTCTTGAACTCGGGGCGCGGGTCACGGCCAGGCTTGTCCAGCTCATGCAGAATGTCGGTGACGGTCGGCAGGCCGAAAGACTCGTCGGTGAATTTCCTTGGGTCCAGGCGCTTGAGGAAGCTGCTGTCGCCGATCAGCGAGCGGATGTCGCGGTCGGTGTCGGCAGCAATGCGTTGCACCAGCGGGTAGGCTTCGGGGTGCACTGCGGAAGCGTCCAGCGGGTTGTCGCCGTTCATCACGCGCAGGAAGCCGGCGGCCTGTTCGAAGGTTTTCTCGCCCAGGCGGCTGACCTTTTTCAGCGCCGCACGGGTGGCGAACGGGCCGTTGGCGTCGCGGTGGGCGACGATGTTCTGTGCCAGCGTGGCGTTGAGCCCAGAAATACGGGTCAGCAGCGCCACCGAGGCGGTGTTCACATCCACACCCACGGCGTTCACACAGTCCTCGACCACGGCGTCCAGGCCGCGTGCCAGTTTCAGCTGGGAAACATCGTGCTGGTACTGGCCGACACCGATGGATTTCGGGTCGATTTTCACCAGCTCGGCCAGCGGGTCCTGCAGGCGGCGGGCGATCGACACGGCGCCACGGATCGAAACGTCCAGGTCCGGGAACTCGCGGGCGGCCAGTTCAGATGCCGAGTACACCGAAGCGCCGGCTTCGGAGACCATGATCTTGGTGATTTTCAGTGCTGGATACTTTTTCACCAGCTCTGCCACCAGCTTGTCGCTTTCGCGGCTGGCGGTGCCGTTGCCGATGGCAATCAGTTCCACCGAGTGCTTGGCGCACAGGGCGGCCATGACGGAAATGGTGCGGTCCCAGTCATTTTTCGGCGCGTGTGGGTACACCGTCGTGTAGTCCAGCAGCTTGCCGGTGGCATCGACCACGGCAATCTTGCAGCCGGTACGCAGGCCCGGGTCAAAGCCCAGGGTGGCACGCGGGCCGGCAGGGGCGGCCAGCAGCAGGTCGTGCAGGTTGTGGGCGAACACGTTGATCGCCTCGCCTTCGGCGTTGTCGCGCAATTCGCCGAACAGGTCGGTTTCCAGGTGGGTGTAGAGCTTGACCTTCCAGGTCCAGCGCACCACTTCGCCCAGCCACTTGTCGGCCGGGCGGCTGCGGTTTTCGATGCCGACGTGGTTGCCGATCATCACTTCGCACGGGTGCAGGGTGCCAGGCAGCTCTTCGCCCACTTTCAGCGAGGCGCTCAGCACGCCTTCGTTGCGCCCGCGGAAGATCGCCAGGGCACGGTGCGACGGAGCGTTGCGCAGCAGTTCGTCGTGGGCGAAGTAGTCGCGGAACTTGGCGCCTTCTTCTTCCTTGCCGGCCACCACACGGGCGCTGAGCACCGACTCCTGCTTGAGGAAGTTGCGCAGCTTGTCGAGCAGGGCCGCGTCTTCGGCAAAGCGCTCCATCAGGATGTACTTGGCGCCTTCCAGCGCAGCCTTGACGTCGGCCACGCCTTTTTCGGCGTTGACGAAGCGTGCAGCTTCGCTCTCCGGGGCCAGGGCCGGGTCGTTGAACAAGCCATCGGCCAGTTCGCCCAGGCCGGCTTCCAGGGCGATCTGGCCTTTGGTGCGGCGCTTCTGCTTGTACGGCAGGTACAGGTCTTCGAGGCGGGTCTTGGTGTCGGCCAGCTTGATTTCGCGGGCCAGTTCCGGGGTCAGCTTGCCCTGTTCCTCGATGCTGGACAGGATGCTGGCGCGGCGCTCGTCGAGTTCGCGCAGGTAGCGCAGGCGCTCTTCCAGATGGCGCAGCTGGGTGTCGTCCAGGCTACCGGTCACTTCCTTGCGGTAACGGGCGATGAAAGGCACTGTCGAGCCTTCGTCCAACAGGCCCACGGCCGCCTCGACCTGCTGGGGGCGTACGCCCAGTTCCTCGGCGATACGGCTGTTGATGCTGTCCATGTAAACCACCTGACATTTGTGAATACGGGGGTCGCCTGTGGGCTTTTCGCCCGGCGGCGCTGGATGAAAGCCGCGCATTATACCCATCGCAAACCGCTTGCGGTGATGGCGCCCGGCCAGCCGGAACTGGCGCCCGGGGAAAAATCTGCTAACAATGCTCACGCAACGTGCAGCAATGGCTACGCCATAATGCGCGGCGATATCAGAGGAGTAATTCATGACCGGCACCGCAAACACCGCTGAAGGTGACAAGATTCTCATCGTCGACGACGATCCGGGGCTTAGCAGCCTGCTGGAACGTTTCTTCACCAGCAAGGGCTACCGTGCCCGCGCGGTGCCCAACACCGAGCAGATGGACCGCCTGCTGCAGCGCGAGGTGTTCAACCTGGTGGTGCTCGACCTGATGCTGCCGGGTGAGGATGGCCTGTCCGCGTGCAAGCGCCTGCGCCAGCAGAACAACCAGATCCCGATCATCATGCTCACCGCCAAAGGCGACGAGCTCAGCCGAATCAAGGGCCTGGAGCTGGGCGCCGACGACTACCTGGGCAAGCCGTTCAACCCGGACGAGCTGATGGCCCGCGTCAAGGCCGTACTGCGCCGTCAGGCACCGGCAGTGCCGGGTGCTCCGGGCAGCGAAGACGAGTCGGTCACCTTCGGCGACTACGAGCTGTCGCTGGCGACCCGCGAACTCAAGCGTGGCGACGAAGTGCACATGCTTACCACCGGCGAGTTCGCCGTGCTCAAGGCCTTGGTGATGCATGCCCGCGAGCCGCTGACCCGCGACAAGCTGATGAACCTGGCCCGTGGCCGCGAGTGGGATGCACTGGAGCGCTCCATCGACGTGCAGATCTCGCGCCTGCGCCGCATGATCGAGCCGGACCCGTCCAAGCCGCGTTACATCCAGACCGTGTGGGGCGTGGGCTACGTGTTCGTGCCGGACGGAAACGCGGGTAAATGATGCCTCGTCGTCCATGAAAACACCGCTCTGGTTTCCGCAAAGTTTCTTCGCCCGCACCTTGTGGCTGGTGTTGATCGTCGTCCTGTTCAGCAAGGCTTTGACCCTGGTCTACCTGCTGATGAACGAGGATGTGCTGGTCGACCGTCAGTACAGCCACGGTGTGGCGCTGACCTTGCGCGCCTACTGGGCTGCCGACGAAGAAAACCGCGACAAGATTGCCGAGGCGGCAGGCCTTATCCGCGTGACCGGCTCGGGTGTGCCCGAGGGTGAGCAGCACTGGCCCTACAGTGAAATCTACCAACGGCAGATGCAGGCGGAGCTGGGCGAAGACACCGAGGTGCGCCTGCGCATTCACGCGCCACCGGCGTTGTGGGTGAATGCGCCAAGCCTGGGCCCCGGCTGGCTGAAAGTGCCGCTGTACCCGCATCCGCTGCGTGGGCAGAAGATCTGGAACGTGCTGGGCTGGTTCCTGGCCATTGGCCTGTTGTCCACCGCCTCGGCCTGGATCTTCGTTCGTCAGCTGAACCAGCCGCTCAAGCGCCTGGTGTTCGCCGCTCGCCAGCTGGGCCAGGGGCGCAGCGTGCGCCTGCCGATCAGCGATACGCCCAGCGAGATGACCGAGGTGTACAAGGCCTTCAACCAGATGGCCGAGGATGTCGAGCAGGCCGGGCGCGAGCGCGAGCTCATGCTGGCGGGGGTTTCCCATGACCTTCGCACGCCGTTGACCCGCCTGCGGCTGTCGTTGTCATTGTTGAACAGCGACAGCGACTTGAGTGATGACATGGTCCGCGATATCGAAGACATGGACGCGATCCTCGATCAGTTCCTGGCCTTTATCCGCGATGGCCGTGACGAGCCGTTGGAAGAGGTCGACCTGGCTGACCTGGTGCGTGAAGTAGTGGCGCCGTACAACCAGCCGAAAGAACGTGTGCGCCTGTGCCTGGAGCCAATACCGCCGTTCCCGCTGCGGCGCGTTTCGCTCAAGCGCATGTTGGGCAACCTGATCGGCAACGCCCTGCACCATGCTGGCAAAGGCGTAGAGGTGGCTGCTTATGTGTCGGGTGACGAGAGTGCGCCTTACGTGGTGCTGAGCGTGCTGGACCGCGGTACCGGGATTGACGAGTCGGAGCTGGAGACCATCTTCAACCCGTTCATCCGTGGTGACCGGGCGCGGGGCGGCAAGGGCACCGGGTTGGGGCTGGCGATCGTCAAGCGGATCGCGGCGCAGCATGGCGGGAATGTGGAGCTGCGCAATCGCTCTGGTGGCGGGATCGAGGCGCGGGTCAGGCTGCCGCTGGGGTTGCTGCTACCGCGTAATGCTGTGTGAGGTTCAACGGCCTTTCACAGTACTGTGTTGGCTCGAAGCTAGCGCAATCTCTGTGGGAGCGGGCGAGCCCGCGAACACCGGCAGCGCCGGTGCCATCCACCGCGTCGCCTGTTTCGCGGGCACGCCCGCTCCCACAGGGTCTGCGCTAGCTTCGAGCCAACACGGTACTGTGGGAGCGGCTTTAGCCGCGAAGAGGCCGGTACAGGTTTGAATCAGCCCTTACCCTTGGTCCGGGTCTGATTCGGCCCGCCATTCTTCTCAAGGTGCTCGATGATCATCCCGGCCACGTTCTTGCCGGTGGTCACTTCGATGCCTTCCAGCCCCGGCGACGAGTTCACCTCCATCACCAGCGGCCCATGGTTTGAGCGCAAGATATCCACACCCGCCACGCTCAACCCCATCACCTTGGCCGCACGAATCGCGGTGATCCGTTCTTCGGGGGTAATCTTGATCAGGCTGGCGACGCCCCCTCGGTGCAAGTTGGAGCGGAATTCGCCCGGCTTGGCCTGGCGCTTCATCGAGGCAATGACCTTGTCACCCACCACGAAACAGCGGATGTCGGCGCCACCGGCCTCCTTGATGTACTCCTGAACCATGATGTTCTGCTTCAGGCCCATGAATGCCTCGATCACAGACTCGGCCGCCTGGGTGGTTTCGCACAGCACCACACCGATGCCCTGGGTGCCTTCCAGTACCTTGATCACCAGCGGGGCACCATTGACCATCTGGATCAGGTCGGGGATGTCGTCGGGGGAGTGGGCAAAACCGGTGATCGGCAGGCCGATGCCACGCCGTGACAACAGCTGCAACGAGCGCAGCTTGTCGCGTGAGCGGGCGATGGCCACCGACTCGTTGAGCGGGTACACGCCCATCATTTCGAACTGGCGCAGTACCGCGCAGCCATAGAACGTAACCGATGCGCCAATGCGCGGGATCACTGCATCGAAGCCTTCCAGCGGCTTGCCGCGGTAATGGATCTGCGGCTTGTGGCTGGCAATGTTCATGTAGGCCCGCAGGGTATCGATCACCACCATTTCGTGGCCACGCTGGGTACCGGCTTCGACCAGGCGGCGGGTGGAATACAGACGCGGATTGCGCGACAGCACAGCGATCTTCATGCAGCACCTGTGACAGGAGAGAGAGTGGCCGGAAAGGCCGGTTTGTCTTGTACGTATTTGAGGCCAGGGTTGACCACCAGTTGGCCGTGGATCAGCGCCTTGGAGCCCAGCAGCAGGCGATAGCGCATGCTCTTGCGGCAGGCCAGGGTAAATTCGACCTCCCACACACGATCACCCAAGGCCAGTGACGTGCGAATGACATAACGGGTCTGGGCGTGGCCGTTGGAGCTTCTGATGGTCTTTCTGTTCACCAGCGGTGCCTCGCAGCGCCGGTGGCGCAGTTGTACCACCGTGCCCAGGTGTGCAGTGAAGCGTACCCAGGGCTGGCCATCGCGCTCGAACGGTTCCACCTCGGTAGCGTGCAGGCTGGAGGTGCTGGCCCCGGTGTCGATCTTGGCTCGTAGCCCGGCCACGCCGAGGTCAGGCAGGGCGACCCACTCGCGCAGGCCGATCACAGTCAAATGGTCAAATGTCTTCACGAAGCGCACCCTGCGAATAAGGTGGTGAACTGTAAGCATGGCGGGGACTTTTTGCATCCGTATGTGAAGGTAGTACAGTTCGGTGAAAGACAGAATCCGAGGTAACGGGATGGCACAAAAAGCCGAAGACGACGACAAGGTTCGCCTGGACAAGTGGCTGTGGGCCGCGCGTTTCTACAAGACGCGGGCGCTGGCCAAGGCGGCGATCGAGAGCGGCAAGGTGCATTGCCGGGGGGAGCGTTGCAAGCCGGGCAAGGAGCCACGTGTGGGTGACGAATTTGTACTGCGCACCGGGTTCGATGAGCGCACCGTGGTGGTGAAGGCGTTGTCGGTGGTGCGGCGTGGGGCGCCGGAGGCGCAGACGCTGTATGAAGAGACGGAAGAGAGTGTGCGGCGGCGGGAACAGGCGGCTGAGTTGCGCAAGGCCGGGGCGACGGGCGTGACTACTGATGGGCGGCCGAGCAAGAAACAGCGGCGGCAGATTCATCAGTTGCATGGGAGCTTTGAATAGCTGGGGCCGCTTCGCGCCCCATCGCCGGCAAGCCAGCTCCCACAGGGATCGCGTTAGCTTTTGGGGGTTGACCAGCACCACAGGTATTGCACAAGGGCTGGGAGGCAGCGCGGTCGAGGTGGGAGCTGGCTTGCCGGCGATGGGCTGCGCAGCAGCCCCGGGGATCTAGCGCATCACCGCCAATCGCCCGACCAACGGTAGCTTGGCCGCAATCGAAAACAACGGCGCGGTCCAGCGCATCAATGCTTCACTACCCTTGGCCGCCAGCGGTGTGTAGTAGCTCCAGCCCAACGCCAGCACCGCCATCAGCAACCCGCCTATATAGTCATCCTGCCCCCAGTGAGCGCCGGCCACCAGGCGCGGTAGCATGAACAGCACCGCCAGCCCCCAGATCACCAGGTACTGCACCAGTCGGCGGCTGAACACGCTCATGAACAGTGCCCAGATCAACAGCACCGAAGCGTGATCCCCCGGGAAACTCTTGCTGGAACGGTCCTTCAGCTCCCAGGCCTTCTCCAGGTTCGGGTAGTAGTCACTCAGGTGCACCACGTCGTCGAACATCATCGACGGGCTCTTGTGTTGCCAACCGGCTGCATCCACCCACTTGGAAAACAGCGCGCGAATCACCACTAAGAGGAGTAGCGTGACCAGAAAGCCGAAAAACGCCTGACGAACCTGGGTTGCCTTGAACACCCAGTCACCGCGGATAAGTACTGCCAGAAGGATCAGGCCGACAACGATGTCGAACGGCCGCAGGCTGCCGACGGTCCAGATGTAGCGCCAGGTGGTGTTGTCGGCCAGTGGCGCATTCAGGCTGTGGAACAGCCACTCGTCGAAAGTCAGGCACAAGATCTGGCCAATGGGCCATAACCAGAAACACAGTAGAGCGATGGGAAGCAGCGTACAGGCTGCCAATGGCCCCAAGGACCACCTTGCTTGGAACAGTGGTCGATTGTCCATAAAATACCTCTATTGCAAACAGGAAGCGGAGCGCCTTGTGAGCGCTCTGTCACGGGTTCTCGCAGTTGTTCGATAACCCTTGTAATCATTTTGTCATCATTTTTAGATAGCCAAAACCTATGAGCGATTTGCCTGATACCGATTTCACCCAACGTTTCATCTTCGACGAGCGCGACGTACGCGGCGAGTGGGTGTCTCTCGATGACAGCTACGCCGCGGTGCTGGCGCGTCACCAGTACCCACAGCCGGTCCAGGCACTGCTCGGCGAGCTGATGGCTGCCACCGCCTTGCTGGTGGGCGCACTGAAGTTCGATGGCCTGCTGATTCTGCAGGCGCGCTCCCAAGGGCCAATCCCGCTGCTGATGGTGGAGTGTTCTGGCGATCGCGACATCCGTGGCGTGGCACGCTACGAAGCGGATCAGATCCCGGCTGACGCCACGCTGGCGCAGCTGATGCCCGACGGCCACCTGACCCTGACCATCGATCCGGTCAAGGGCCAGCGCTACCAGGGCACCGTGGATCTCGATGGCGCCAACCTGTCGGAATGCTTCACCAACTACTTCGTTCAGTCGCAACAGCTCAACACTCGTTTCTGGCTCAACGCCGAAGGCGGCAAGGCCCGTGGCCTGCTGCTGCAGCAACTGCCGCGTGACCGCCAGCCCGATGATGAAGAGCGTGAAGAAAGCTGGCAGCACGTGGTGGCATTGGCTACCACGCTAAAGGCTGATGAATGGGCGCTGGACAACGAAACCCTGTTGCACCGCCTGTACCACGAAGATGCCGTGCGCCTGTTCGATATCCAGCCACTGCGCTTCAATTGCAGCTGCTCGCGCGAACGTTCCGGCAATGCGCTGGTCAGTCTTGGCGAGCACGACGCCAAGGCGCTGGTGGAAGAATGCGGCGGCCAGGTAGAGATCGATTGCCAGTTCTGCAACCAGCGCTATTTGTTCGATGCCAGTGATGTGGCACAACTGTTTGCCGGTGGCGGCACTGACGCGGCCTCAGAAACTCGCCACTGAAACGGTTAATCACAGGATAATCTCCTGTCTAATTGCGCAAAAGCGCGGTTACGACAGGAGGGGCCTACTTTTTTTGGGCGTTTCTGGCATAATCCGGCCACTTTTTTCGCTGTAGTAGTTTTTTCAAGACAACTACAAAACGTTTGGAGCACTCGGCCTCGGGCCGGATGGGGTATCTCATGACGCAAGCCAACAACACCGTGTACACCGACCTGAGCGTCGATGAGCTGGTAAAAGAAGCGCTGCAACGCGGTGAAGGCGTACTAGCCGATACTGGCGCACTGGTCGTAGAGACCGGTCACCGTACTGGCCGTTCGCCGGCTGACCGTTTCATCGTCGAAGAACCTTCCACCCAGGACGCGATTTCCTGGGGCCCGATCAACCGCAAGTTCCCGGCCGACAAGTTCGATGCCCTGTGGGACCGCGTCGAGGCGTTCAACAACGCCCAGGATCACTTCGTTTCCTACGTTCACGTAGGGGCGGCCGCCGAGCACTACCTGCCGGTGAAGATGACCACCCAGACTGCCTGGCAGAACCTGTTCGGTCGTTGCCTGTTCATCAACCCTGAGCAGTTCAACCCGGCTAAACGCGGCGAGTGGGAAATCCTCAACGTTGCCAACTTCGAGTGCGTACCTGAGCGTGACGGTACCAACTCCGACGGTTGCGTGATCATCAACTTCGCCGCCAAGAAAGTGCTGATCGCTGGCATGCGTTACGCCGGCGAAATGAAAAAAGCCATGTTCTCGGTACAGAACTTCCTGCTGCCGGCTGCCGACGTGCTGCCAATGCACTGCGCGGCCAACATCGGCGAAGAAGGCGACGTGACCCTGTTCTTCGGCCTGTCCGGCACTGGCAAGACCACCCTGTCGGCCGACGAAAGCCGTTACCTGATCGGTGACGACGAGCACGGTTGGGGCGAAGGCGTTGTCTTCAACATGGAAGGCGGTTGCTACGCCAAGTGCATCGACCTGTCCGAGAAGAACGAACCGGTCATCTGGAAAGCCATCAAGCACGGCGCAGTACTGGAAAACGTCGTTCTCGACGCCAACAAGCACGCCGACTACACCGATGTCAGCCTGACCCAGAACAGCCGTGCGGCCTACCCGCTGGAGCACGTTGCCAAGCGTTCCGAAGCGAACCTGGGCGGCGAGCCTAACGCAGTCATCTTCCTGACCTGCGACCTGACCGGTGTTCTGCCTCCGGTGTCGATCCTGAACAACGAGCAGGCGGCCTACCACTTCCTGTCCGGCTACACCGCGCTGGTCGGTTCCACCGAAATGGGTTCGGGCGGCGGCATCAAGTCGACCTTCTCCACCTGCTTCGGCGCACCGTTCTTCCCGCGCCCGGCTGGCGAGTACGCCGAGCTGCTGATCAAGCGTATCAACGGTTTCAACTCCAAGGTTTACCTGGTCAACACCGGCTGGACCGGCGGTGGCTACGGCGTTGGCAAGCGCTTCAGCATCCCGACCACCCGTGCCGTGATCGCTGCGATCCAGAGCGGCGCGCTGGTCGGTGCCGAAACCGAGCACCTGGACATCATCAACCTGGACGTGCCAAAAGCCGTTCCTGGCGTTGAAACCGAGCTGCTCAACCCGCGCACCAACTGGGCTGACAAAGCTGCCTACGACGAGGCCGCCAAAGGCCTGGCCAAGCTGTTCATCGAAAACTTCAAGAAGTTCGAAGTTTCCGACGCCATCAAGGCTGCTGGCCCGCAGCTGTAAGCTGAGCCAGCCGTAACAAGAAAGCCGCCTTCAAGGGCGGCTTTTTTGTATCTGGTGTTCAAGGCCATTGCTGGCGGGCGTGCAGAATGCGGATGATCTCGACACGGTTATCCACGACGCGGTAGATCATCACATAATTGGGCCTGACTACGATTTCCCTGGTTCCTGGGTATCTACCCACTTTGTAGAGGGCCGGATTCTGTGCTGCGCGCCTGGCTTTGTCCCCGAAGGTTTCGTCCAGCTCGATTGCCGCTGCAGGGTTTTCCTGAACGATATGATCCATGATGCGCATGCGGTCTTTGAGCGCCATCTGGCGCCACGTCAGCCGCATCAACGTATCTTGGTAGCCAGCGTGGCACGACGAGCAGCAAACAGTCGTTCGGCCTCCTCATCGTCCACTACTGGCGCTGTGTCTTTCAGGCTCGCGGTTACCTGCCCTTGGAACCAAGCCTCATAGGCAGCTGCTTCATGAGCCCGCTTCAATGCCTGGGCGCGATCAGGACGATGGTAAGTACTCATCTGCCCAGGGTCGAAAGTGGATGCATCGACCTGGAAATGGTCGATTCCCAGGTCCAGCAGGTAAGCCACCAGGGTCTCAAGCTTCTTGAAAAGCCTGACGTTGCCGCTGCGCTGGGCGGTGAGTACATGTTCCTGCTGGTTGATATCTACCTGAACCGCCCAGCCCCCTGGCTGACCTACGATGTGCGTAGCGTTGATGCGCCCTGATTCCGCCATACGGCTCAGGTTGGCATGGTCGAGATGATGAGTTGGCATGGGTGTATTTCTCGGCTTCATCGGGACTGACCATGCTATGCAATCTATAGTTGATTGCGACTATAGGCCTTCCGAACTTGTTGTGGGAAGCTTCCTTATCGATTGCAACCAACTGTGGATAACTCATGACTGAATCCCCTCAGCGCACTGCCTTCTCCCACTTCCACCCCATCCTCACCCGCCCTTCGGACAACGACGTCAACGGCCATATCGCGGGTGCCACCGTGCATGGCTTTTTCGAAACTGCTATCCATGCCTTCCTGGTGGAACAGGCCGAGGTGGACCTACGTGACGGCCCGCTTGCGGCTTTCGTGGTCAGTTCGGCCGCGGATTTTTACGCGTTGCCGGGCTTCCCCGATGTGCTCGAAGTGGGCTTGGGGGTAACCCGCCTGGCGGGCAGCACGGTGGAGTACCGCCTGGCGCTGTTCCGCCCGGGTGAGCCGGAGGCGTGCGCGGCAGGCACGGTGGTGCAGGTGTTCATCGAACGGGCCAGTGGCCGGCCTGTGACGCTGCCAGAGGCGCTGCAGGTGATCCTGTCTGGCCTGGTACTGGCGCAGCAGGCATAAAAAAGCCCCGCCAGCAGGGGCGGGGCTTTTATTGCCGGGGCAGAGCCCTCAGGCATCAGTCGCGCCAGTGGCGTTTGTGCTTGCGGTGGCCGTAATGGTGGCCACGGTCGTAGTGGCGACGGTCATCGTAGCCACGACGGTAGCGACGGTCGTCATGGCGCTCGTCTTCGTCGGCCTTGTTGCCCATGTAGTTACCCAGTGCACCACCGGCACCACCGCCAGCTGCTGCACCGATGTAGCTACCGGTGGTGCCGCCCACCGAGCGGCCGACCACGTTACCGCCTGCAGCACCCAGCGCGCCGCCGATTGCGGCTTCACCGCGCTGGCGCTTGTCGGCGCCCAAGGCACCGCCGGCCGCGCCGCCCAGGCCGGCACCAATGGCGCCGCCAGTGCTACCACCAATGGAGTTGCCCACTACCGAGCCCAGTACCCCACCCAATGCGCCGCCAATGCCGGCCTCGGTGGTGCCGCCTGCCATGGCCACGCCGCTGAGCAAGCTGAAAGACAACAACAGAATCGAGGAGTACTTCTTCATCAAGAGAGCCTCATAGGGATGACGAGGCGAATTTGAGGCTAAGCGGCGTGGCTGGCAAACGAAATCCGACGAGTAACACGAGTTGTACACAATTCTCTAAGTTACTGTATTTGCTGTGAAACTTTATCGATTTTCGGCTGTCTGAGACCTTTATGACAAAGCCCTGAACCGTTGCGGAACAGGGCTTTTTTCGTTTTTGCGCTGGGGCTGCCGGCCTCTTCGCGGGCTTGCCCGCTCCCACAGGTACGTCACAGGATTTGAACCTTGTACAGTCCCTGTGGGAGCGGGCAAGCCCGCGAAGAGGCCAACACCATTCCTAGAGGATGCGCCCGTCGTCCTGCGCCCGCTCCAGCTTGATGGCAATGAACTTGGATGTCGGCGTGTGGCTGCCATCACCGATGCTCTCCAGCGGCACCAGCGGGTTCACTTCAGGGTAGTAAGCCGCGGCCTGGCCTGCCGGAATATCGAACGCCAGCAGCGTGAAGCCGTACACCCGGCGTACATGCTCATCTCCCCACAACGAAACGATGTCCACCTTCTGCCCCGGCTGGAAGCCCAGGCGGATGATGTCGGCTTCGTTGGCGAACAGCACCTCGCGCTGGCCGCGCACGCCGCGGTAGCGGTCATCCAGGCCGTAGATGGTGGTGTTGTACTGATCATGTGAGCGCATCGACTGCATGATGAGGTCTGGCAGTTGGCCGCTGGCGCGCACACGTTCATCCAGCAAGGTATCCGGCAGCAGGTTGGCTTTGAAGTTGGCGCGGCCGGTGGCGGTCTTCCATTCGCGGCTGGCTGCGCTGTTGCCCAGGTAGAAACCGCCCGGGTGCTGCAAGCGCTGATTGAAACCGCTGAAGCCGGCAATGGTATCGCCAATCAGGTCGCGGATGCGGTCGTAGTCGGCCACCAGCCAGTGCCAGTCCACCGGTTGCTTGCCCAGGGTGGCAGCGGCGATGCCGGCAACTACTGCCGGTTCGGAGCGCATCTGCCTCGACAGTGGCTTCAGCTGGCCGTTGGATGCATGCACCATGCTGAACGAGTCTTCCACCGTTACGGCTTGTGGCCCGTCAGCTTGCAGGTCGATATCGGTGCGGCCCAGGCACGGCAGGATCAGCGCCTGCTTGCCATGCACCAGGTGGCTGCGGTTGAGCTTGGTGCTGATGTGCACAGTCAGTTCGCAGTTGCGCAGCGCCTGGGCGGTACGCTCGGTATCTGGTGTGGCTTGGGCGAAGTTGCCGCCCAGGCCGATGAATACCTTGGACCGGCCATCGAGCATGGCGTGGATCGCTTCGACGGTGTTGTGGCCGTTGTGCCGTGGCACGGGGAAGCCAAAGCGTTTCTCGATGGCATCCAGCAAGGCTACCGGTGGGCGCTCGTTGATGCCCATGGTGCGGTCACCCTGCACGTTGCTGTGCCCACGCACTGGGCACAGCCCGGCGCCTGGCGCGCCGATATTGCCGCGTAGCATTTGCAGGTTGACGATTTCCTGGATGGTCGGCACCGAGTGGCGATGCTGGGTGATGCCCATCGCCCAGCACATGATGACCCGCTTGCCGCGGCAGTACATGCGCGCGGCCAGTTCGATATCGGCCAGCGCCAGGCCGGATTGGGCCTGGATATGTTCCCACGGCGTGCCATCCACCACTGCCAGGTATTCGTCGACGCCATGCCCATGTTCGGTGATGAACGCGTGGTCGAACACGGCCGGTTCGCCGTTGGCCTGGGCCTCGCGTTCCCACTGCAGGACGAACTTGGCCATGCCGCGCAGCATTGCCATGTCGCCGCCCAGGGCCGGGCGGAAGAATGCGGTGTTGGTCGGCCGGTCACTGTTGGTCAGCATCTCCAGCGGGTTTTGCGGGTGCTGGAAGCGTTCCAGGCCACGTTCCTTCAGCGGGTTGATGCACACCACCTGGGCGCCACGCTTCACCGCATCGCGCAGCGGGTCGAGCATGCGTGGGTGGTTGGTGCCGGGGTTCTGGCCCCAGACGAAAATGGCGTCGGCATGCTCGAAGTCGTCAAAGGTGACGGTGCCTTTGCCGACCCCGACGCTTTGCCCCAGCGCCACGCCACTGGCCTCGTGGCACATGTTCGAGCAGTCGGGGAAGTTGTTGGTGCCGTAGGCGCGCACGAACAGCTGATACAGGTACGCGGCTTCGTTGCTGGCCCGCCCTGAGGTATAGAACTCGGCCTGGTCAGGCGTGGCCAGTTTGTTAAGCTCGTGACCGATCAGGGCGAACGCGGCGTCCCAGCTGATCGGCTGGTAGCGGTCGCTGGTGGCGTCGAAGACCATCGGTTCGGTCAGCCGACCTTGATATTCCAGCCAGTAATCGCTCTGTTGCAGCAGCGCGGTGACGCTGTAGCGGGCAAAGAAGGCGGCATCGACGCGGCGCTTGGTCGCCTCCCAGTTCACGGCCTTGGCGCCGTTCTCGCAGAACTTGACCATGCCGCTTTCCGGCGAGTCCCCCCAGGCACAGCCGGGGCAGTCGAAGCCGCCGTTCTGGTTGGTCTTGAGCAGGGCGCGAATATTTTTCAGCGCGTTGTCGCTACCGACCCAGGCCTTGGCCACGCTGCGCAGCGCGCCCCAGCCACCGGCCGGGCCGTGGTAGGGCTTGTAGCGAGGAGTGGAGGCTGGTGCGTTGTCTGGAAGGTGCTGGTACGAGGTCACGGCTGTTAAGACTCCGCCGCTGGGCTGTAGACCCGCGGTGCGCTGTGCTTGGGCAAGTGGATAAGGTTGAGGTTGTGCTTGCGCGCCCATTGCAGGGCGAGGCCGGTGGGTGCCGACAGGCTGACCAGGGTCTGGATGCCGGCACGCAGTACTTTCTGGATCAGTTCCAGGCTGCAGCGGCTGGTAACGATGGCCAGGCCTCCGGCGCTGTCGATACCTTGGCGCAGCAGGGCGCCGATCAGCTTGTCGAGGGCGTTGTGCCGGCCAATGTCTTCGCGGCCGAGCAGCAACTCGCCATGGCGGTCCATGAACAGCGCCGCATGCACGGCCCCGCAATGCTGGCCCAGCGGCTGGAAGGCATCGATGCGTTCGCGCAGGCCGACCAGCCATTGCGCCGGTGGCAGCGGGGCGCCCGGCAACTCGGCCAGCTCCGGCAGTGCCTGTTCCAGCGCTTCGACCCCGCACAGGCCGCAACCACTGGTACCGGCCAGTTGGCGGCGCTGGTTCTTCAGGTTCCAGAAGGCGCGGCTGGAAATTTCCAGGTCTGCATACATGGCCGAGCCGCTGCCGGAGAGCTTGAGGTCATAGATTTCGGCCGTGCCTTCGACAATGCCACTGCCGACGCTGAAACCGACGGCGAAGTCTTCAAGGTCGGTGGGGCTTACCAGCATCACTGCCTGGTTGAGGCCGTTGTAGGCAATAGCCAAGGCCACCTCTTCGGCCAGCGGCGTGCTGTCGCGTTGGCCGTCGCTGAGCTGGACGTAATCGTAGGTGTTGCTGGCGGCGGGCATGGACAATGGCGATGAGGCCGCGCAGACCGGAGGTTTGCTGTTCATCGGGGGCGCTGGATACCGGCGGCTTTCTGATAGCACAAGCCTAGGCTTGCGGGCCGGTGGCGTCTAATCGCTAGGGTCTATGCCTTGATAGACCGCGTCGATTGGTCGCACAGGGGCAGGAGGGGAAAAGCTGGCCTAGACTGCTGTGTCCGAGGTTTCGTCAACAAGGAGAGCGCTATGAGCTTGTTCAGTTTTGTGAAGGAAGCGGGCGAGAAGTTGATCGACCTGCTGACCCCAGGTAATGCCAATGCCGAAGAGCAGTTGAAGAAGCACGTGGAAAGTGTCGGCCTGGGTAACCCGAACATCTCCGCCACTGTAGAGGGTGACAAGATCATCCTCAAGGGTGAGGTGGCCAGCCAGGAAGAGAAGGAGAAGATCATTCTGGCGGCGGGTAACATCAACGGTGTGGCGAGTGTCGAGGACCAGATCACCGTGACCGGGCCGGTGGTGGCGGCGGCAAGGTTCGTTACCGTGAAGAAGGGCGACACCCTGTCGGCCATCTCCGTAGTCGTGTATGGCAATGCCAACCAGTACAACAAGATATTCGAGGCCAACAAGCCGATGCTCAAGCACCCGGACAAGATCTATCCGGGGCAGGTGCTGCGTATTCCTGAGTAATCCCTGCTGCCAGTGCCGGCCTCTTCGCGGGCATGCCCGCTCCCACAGAAACTGCACAGTCTACGGGACATGCGCAATTGCTGTGGGAGCGGGCAAGCCCGCGAAAGGGCCCTCACAGACCTACCAACAAATCCCGGTAATCCTCGACCGCCGCAAACTCTTGGGTATCCCGCGGCCCGGCCTGGCTATCCGGCTGGCGCACCGCCAGCAAATGACCCACACCAAACCGCCGCGCACTGCGCAGAATTGCCAGCGTGTCATCAATAAACAGGCTGCGCCCCGGCTCAAAGCCGATGTCCGCCTGCAAGGCATCCCAGAACTGCGGGCTTTCCTTGGGGTAGCCATAATCGTGCGAGCTGATCAGCCGCTCGAAATACGGCGCCAGCTCTACCCGCTCCAGCTTCAACGACAGCGAGTCGCGGTGAGCGTTGGTGATCATCACCACCCGTTTGCCCGCCTTGCGGATTGCCGCCAGAAAGGTATCGGCATCCGGCCGCAGGGCTATCAGGTCGGCGATTTCCTGCTTCAGCTCGCGGATTGGCAAGCGCAACTCGCGGCTCCAGAAGTCCAGGCAATACCAGTTCAGCGTGCCGGCATTGCGCTCGAACAGCGGTTGCAGCTCCATTTCCGCCATGGCCCGGCTCACCCCGTGCAGCTCGGCATAGCGCTGGGGCAGGTGGTCCAGCCAGAAGCGGTTGTCGTAATGCAGGTCAAGCAGGGTGCCGTCCATGTCCAGCAGGACGGTATCGATGGCAGACCAGGGAAGAACAGGCATGGGAAACTCTCGTTCAGTCGGCAAGCCACGGTATAGTAACCCGTTCACGCCAAGGAGCCGCCCCATGCGCCAGAAACCCACCGTCCTCAGCCGCGAAATCGTCGCCAGCAGCCGCCTGTTTCGCGTCGAAGCCGTGCAATTGCGCTTCAGCAATGGCAACGAACGTACCTACGAGCGCCTGGTGGGCCGGGGTAACGGCTACGGTGCGGTGATGATCGTGGCCATGCTCGACGCCGAGCACGCGGTGTTGGTGGAGGAGTACTGCGGCGGCACCGATGAGTACGAGCTGTCGTTGCCCAAGGGCCTGATCGAGCCGGGCGAAGATGTGCTGGCGGCGGCTGACCGGGAGCTCAAGGAAGAAGCCGGTTTTGGCGCACGCCAGCTGGAGCACCTGACCGAGCTGTCGCTGTCGCCGGGCTATATGAGCCAGAAGATCCAGGTGGTGCTGGCCAGCGACCTGTACGAAGAACGCCTTGAAGGCGATGAGCCAGAGCCGATGGGGGTCGACAAGGTCAACCTGCGCGAGCTGTCGGCATTGGCCATGCACCCGCAGTTTACCGAAGGGCGCGCCCTGGCGGCGCTGTACCTGGCACGTGACCTGTTGATCCAGCGGGGGCTGCTGGAGCTATGAGCGACCTGCAACTGATGCATGAAGTGGTCAAGCTGGCGCTGACGGCAGGCGAGGCGATCCTGCCGTTCTGGCGTGCCGATGTGGCTGTCACCAACAAAGCTGACGATTCGCCGGTTACCGCCGCTGATCTGGCGGCGCACCGGGTAATTGCCGATGGCCTGCTGGCGCTGGCCCCGCACATTCCGGTGTTGTCCGAGGAGGACTGCAACATTGCGCTGGCCGAGCGTCAGGGCTGGAGCCGCTGGTGGCTGGTCGACCCGCTGGACGGTACCAAGGAATTCATCGCTGGCAGTGAGGAGTTCACGGTCAACATCGCCCTGGTTGAAAACGGCGAAGTGGTGTTTGGCGTGGTGTCGATGCCTACCAACGGGCGCTGTTACTTCGGCGGGCGCGGGTTGGGGGCCTGGCGTGCAGAGGCCGGTGAGGCGGCCCAGCCGATCCAGGTACGCAATGCACCACCCGTGGGCGAGCGTTTCACGGTAGTTGCCAGCCGTCGGCATTCCAGCCCGGAGCAGGAGGCGTTGTTGGCCGGGCTGGGGGCTGCGGTGGGCGAACTGGAGCTGGCCAATATTGGCAGTTCGCTGAAGTTCTGCCTGTTGGCTGAGGGTAGTGCCGATTGCTATCCGCGCCTGGCGCCGACTTCGCAGTGGGACACTGCTGCGGCGCAGGGGGTGGTGGAAGGGGCTGGTGGCGAGGTGATCGGGCTGGATGGCTTGCCGTTCAGGTATCCGGCGCGGGAGTCGCTGCTTAACCCGTACTTCCTGGCATTGCCAGCCAATGCTGCATGGCGCCAGGCCTTCCTGAAGCTGATCTGACAGGCGTCACAGTACTCTGTGGGAGCGGGCGAGCCCGCGAACACCGGCGGAGCCGGTGCCATACACCGCGTTGCTTGCTTCGCGGGCGCGCCCGCTCCCACAGGGATCGCGACGGCCTTCAGTATTAGCGGTGCAGCACGTACTGGCCGATGAATTTCACGGCAGGCTCGTCACTTGCGGCATTGCTCACCGTGGTTTCCAACGTCAACCGCGCCCGCCCACGGCGTTGGTACATCGTCACGAACCGCTCCCAGGTTTTCTCGTCCGGTGCCGCGCAGCGCGCCACTGCGGCGCCGGTAACCGGCAACGGGTAACTGATCTGCCCCTCCTGGATGACGATATGCTCGTCATCTATCCCCAGCTCACGCAGGCGCAGGTGCAGCCAGCCCCAGCCCACCAGCACGGCTGCGCAGTACAGGCTGCCACCGAACATGGTGCTCTTGTGGTTGACGTTGGCTGCCAGCGGCAGTTGCAGGCGCAGGGTGTGCTGCTGCCAATCGAGCACTTCCAGGCCCATTTCGCGGGTCAGTGGGATGTCGCTGTGCAGTACGGACTGCAAGTACTGGCTATCGGTGCTCATCAACGGTTGTCCTCGTGATCATCGTGCCCGCCACTGCCGCCTTCGAAGCTCAGGCTGTGCTTGCGCAGCTTGTCGTGCAGGGTTTTGCGGGGGATGCCCAGCGCCTCGGCCAGGCTGCGCATGGAGCTGTGTGGCTGGGCCAGTTCAGCTGCGATCAGCGAGCGCTCGAACTGCTCGACCTGTTCGCTGAGGTTGCCGCTGAGTGCGGGTGCCGCGGCCACTGCCGCCGGGGGCGCCTGGCCATCCAGGGCCAGTTCCAGGCCAAGGGCGAAGCGCTCGGCAGCATTTTGCAGTTCGCGTACGTTGCCCGGCCAGTCATGGCGCAGCAGCACGGCGCGCTGGGTCGGTTGCAGGTTGTGGGGGGGCAGGCCATGGCGCTGGCTGGCGGCGTCGGCAAAGTGCTGGAACAGCACCAGAATGTCATCGCCACGTTCGCGCAGTGGCGGAATACGCAGCGGTGCCACGTTAAGGCGGTAATACAGGTCGGCACGGAAGCGCCCCTGGTCGGCGGACTGGCGCAGGTCTTCCTTGGTCGCAGCAATGATGCGGATATCCAGCGGGATCAGCTGGTTGCCACCCAGTCGCTCGACCACCCGCTCCTGCAGCATGCGCAGCAGCTTTACCTGCACATCCAGGCTCATGCTCTCGATTTCATCGAGGAACAGCGTGCCGCCGTTGGCAAATTCGAACTTGCCGATGCGGCGTTTCTGCGCGCCGGTGAACGCACCGGGCTCATGGCCAAACAGCTCGCTCTCGACCACCGACTCGGCCAGCGCGCCCGCGTTTATCGCCACGAACGGCCCGTCGCGACGGCTGGACAGATCGTGCAGTGCACGGGCCACCACCTCTTTACCGGCGCCCGTTTCACCCAGAATCAACACATCGGCGCGGGTACCGGCCAAAGCCCCGATCTGCTCGCGCAGGCGCTGCATGGACGGCGAATGGCCCACCAGGCGGGTGGCCAATTGCTGGCGATCGCTCAGCGCCAGGCGCAAGCTGCGGTTGTCGAGCACCAGGCGGCGCAGGGCCAGGGCGCGGCGCACGCTGTCGAGCAGGGCGTCGGTGGCGAACGGTTTTTCCAAAAAGTCATAAGCCCCCGCGCGCATCGCCTGCACCGCCAGCGGTACATCGCCATGGCCGGTGATCAGCAGCACCGGCAGCTCGCTGTCGCGGGCATGCAGTTGCTCCAGCAGTTGCAAGCCATCGATGCCGGGCATGCGGATGTCGCTGACCACCACGCCGGGCCAGTCCGCCTCGATGCGGTCGGCCAGGCCTTGGGCGTCGGCCAGGGCGACCACCTTGAGCCCGGCCAGGTCCAGGGTCTGGCTCAGCGCCTGGCGCAGGTGCGGGTCATCGTCTACCAGGATGACCTGGGCTTGGCTGTCGATCAGTGTCTCGGTGGTCATGCCGAGAGGTCCTCCGAATTGGGCAACGTAGCGCCAGGCGCGGCCACACGCAGTTGCAGGGTCAGCAGTGCGCCACCTTCCGGGTGGTTGGCCAGTAGCAGTTCGCCGCCCAGGGCACGCATCAGGCTTTCACAGATGGCCAGGCCCAGGCCCAGGCCTTGGGTGCGGGTCTTGGTGGTGAAGAACGGCTCCTTGGCGTGCTCCAGGGCCTGGCGGCTGAAACCGGGGCCGTTGTCGCGGATGTACAGGTAGACGCAGTCATCGCGCCGCTCGGCACTTAACCACAGGCGGCGCGGGTTGGCTTTTTCGGTCAGGGCGTCGAGGGCATTGGCCAGCAGGTTGCCCAGCACCTGGCGCAGGCGGGTTTCACCCGCTTGTACCCACAGGGTGGCTTCTGGCAGGTCGCGGATCAGCTCCACGGCCATTGCCCGGCGGCGCTTGGCCAGCAGCGCCAGGGCATCGTCCAGGGCCGGCTGCAGGGCCACGCTCTCCGGGGCATGCCGGTCGCGGCGGGCGAAGGCACGCAAATGAGCGATGATCGAGGCCATGCGCCCGGTCAGTTCGCCGATCAGTTTGAGGTTGCCGCGGGCGTCTTCTGTGCGTTGGTGGTCGAGCAGGATTTCGGCGTTTTCCGCATAGCTGCGGATGGCTGCCAGCGGTTGGTTGAGCTCGTGGCTGATGCTGGCCGACATGGTGCCGAGTACCGACAGTTTGCCGGCCTGCACCAGTTCGTCCTGTGCGCGCACCGCCTCTTGCTGGGCGTTCTCGCGTTCCAGCACGGCATTTTTCAGCCGGGTATTCAGGCCTTCAAGGTCGGCGGTACGCTGGGCCACGCGCTTTTCCAGCTCCTGACGGCCGCGGGCCTCGAAGTCGATACGGTCGATGTAGTGGCGCCGCCGCTGCATCACCAGGCCGGCCAGCAGCATCAGCACCAGCAAGGTACCGGCGCCGATGGCCATCACCGTTTGCACCGAACGGTCGACCAGTATGCGCGGTGCAAGGATGCTGACTTGCCAGCCGGTTTCCTTGATGTCGCGGGTCTGGGTGAGCCAGGCGTCCGGGTTGAGCACCAGTGGCTGCGGAGCCTGAGTCGGGTAGGGCTGGATGGCGATGATGGCTTGGCGCTCGGCTTCGGTCAGCGTGCGGGTAGCACGGAAGCGCCAGTCGGGCCGAGAGGTGAGGATGACCACACCATTGTGATCGGTCAGCAGCAGCTGCTCGGGGGTACGGCCCCAGAGCGTTTCTGTGTGGTCGAGGTCGACCTTTACCACCAGCACGCCGACAACCCGCTCGCGGTCCCGCACGGCTGCGGCAAAGAAGTAGCCGCGCTTGGCCGAGGTGGTGCCCTGGCCGAAGAAGCGGCCCAGATGGCCAGCCATGGCTTCGTTGAAGTAGGGGCGGAAGGCGAAATTGCGGCCGACGAAGCTGTCGTGCTTGTCCCAGTTGGAGGCGGCCAGGGTGTTGCCGCTGATGTCCATCAGGTACATCACCTCGGCGCCGGTCTGCTGCACGATGTCCTTGAGCAGGCGGTTGGCGTTGGTCACCGCTTCAAGGCGGAACGGGTCGGCCAGCACGCCACGTAGCGCCGGCAGGTCGCCCAGGATCTGCGGCAAGGTTTCGTAACGGTGCAGGGTGCCGAGCAGGTTGGCGACGTACAGGTCGAGGGTCTGGCGGTTCTGCGAGGCCAGTTCATCCTGGTAGTAACGCTCGGCCAGGTGGTGCAGGGGCCACAGTAACGGGACCAGGCACAGGGCCAACAAGGCCAGGCTGCGCCAGCGGGGACGGCGTGGGGGCGTGGGTTTTGCAATCATCACGTAAATGCGCCAGAAAAGTCTGACGCAATTATGCGCTAGTTACGGCAGCAGTTCCGACTCTGACAGTGGCAGGCCGACCTTGTCCTTGTCCGACAGCAGCGGTGGTTGCTGCAGCCCCCAGTCTATCGCCAATTGCGGGTCGTCCCAGCGAATGCAGCGATCGGCGCCCGGGTTGTAGTAGTCGGTGGTCTTGTACAGGAACTCGGCCGAGTCGCTTATCACGGCAAAACCATGGGCGAAGCCTGGGGGGATCCACAGTTGGCGACGGTTCTCGGCCGACAGGTGCACCGCGACCCATTGGCCGAACGTTGGCGAGCTTTTGCGTACGTCCACGGCTATATCACGGATTTCCCCGTGCACCACGCGCACCAGCTTGCCCTGGGTGTTCTGCACCTGGAAATGCAGCCCGCGCAGCACGCCCTTGATGGAGCGGGAGTGGTTGTCCTGGACGAACTCGGTTTGCACGCCGGTTTGCCGGGCGAACTCACGCGCGTTGAATGCCTCGAAGAAAAAGCCACGGCTGTCGCCGAAAACCTGCGGCTCGATGATCAGTACTTCAGGGATTTCGGTAGGGATGATGTTCATAGTGCTCGCTGGCCCATTGCCTAAGTATTGACCCTAGTCGGCTCCACGGGAATTTTCCGCTGGGAGCTGTAACAGGATGCATAAGGTATGGCTATGGTAGACGTCAGACTATCATCGGCACCAGGCAGGGGTAGCCACTGGCGGATTGTTATCGATTAAAAACAGGCTAATTGCCCCGTTGCTTTCGAGCTGCGGGCTTTAAATACAGATATATATCGGTTATAAATTGACAAACGCCCCAGCGCACTCCGGCTCAGGGCCATCACAGAGGTCACCCATGAAAACCCTCAACTCCACGCCCCGTGCCGATGGTTTCCACATGCCCGCCGAGTGGGCCCCGCAAACCCAGGTATGGATGGTCTGGCCGGAGCGCCCGGACAACTGGCGCCTGGGCGGCAAGCCGGCGCAGGCTGCCCACGTTACCTTGGCCAAAGCCATTGCCCGATTCGAACCGGTGACCGTTGCGGCCTCCGCCGGCCAGTACGAAAACGCCCGTCGCCAACTCGACCAGCCGAACATTCGTGTGGTTGAAATCAGCAACGATGACGCCTGGGTGCGCGACACCGGCCCCACTTTCGTCATCAATGACCAAGGTGAAGTGCGTGGCGTGGACTGGGGCTTCAATGCCTGGGGCGGCTTTGATGGCGGCCTGTACGCCCCCTGGAACCGCGACGAGGAACTGGCAGCCAAGGTGCTGGAAATGGAGCGCTGCCAGCGCTACCACACCGAGGGCTTCGTGCTGGAGGGTGGCTCGATCCATGTGGACGGCGAAGGCACCGTGATCACCACCGAGGAATGCCTGCTCAACCGCAATCGCAACCCGCACCTGAGCCGTGAGCAGATTGAAGCGGTGCTGCGCGATCAGCTGGCGGTCGACACTGTGGTGTGGCTGCCCGATGGCCTGTACAACGACGAGACCGACGGCCATGTCGACAACTTCTGCTGTTACGTGCGCCCGGGTGAAGTGTTACTGGCCTGGACCGATGATTCCAACGACCCCAACTATGCGCGTTGCCATGCGGCCATGGAGGTGTTGAAGAACACCCGCGACGCCAAGGGCCGTGAGTTCATCGTGCATAAAATGCCGATCCCGGGCCCGCTGTTTGCCACTGCAGAAGAGTGTGCCGGTGTCGATCACGTGGCCAGTAGCCAGGAGCGTGACCCGTCGGTGCGCCTGGCCGGTTCGTACGTGAACTTCCTGATCGTCAACGGCGGCATCATTGCGCCAAGCTTCGATGACCCGGCAGATGCCGAAGCCAGAGCTATCCTGGCAAAGATCTTCCCCGAACACGAGGTGGTGATGATCCCTGGCCGTGAACTGTTGCTGGGCGGTGGCAACATCCACTGCCTGACCCAGCAGCAGCCGGCGCCGGTAAAGCGTTGAGCGAGTGGTGAATGAAAAGGCCCGTCATGTGACGGGCCTTTTTTTTCGGGCGATGGCCGGAGGCCGCAGTGGCATACGTTTTGTATTGTTTTTCAGACAGATAGCTCGGCCAAGCCGCGCTCTCGGATCTGTAACAATACTTAAGTAAATTTGCCGCTCACGGGCCAGGGAGTACGTGTAGAAATGAACGCAGCAAGTGAGTCGGCATTGCGCCCATCGGCAGTGAATCACCCATCGCTCAGGCTTGTGGCGACGTGGTTGAAACAGCATGGAAGCATCAGGGTCAGGACGACCGACCCACGACGTCTGCTTGCCGGACGCTACCCCCAAGGGCTGATCAGCGAAGCAGAAATGCAGGCGCTGATGGCGGTGTGGCACTGATTGATCATTTAAACCTGCACCGGCCTCTTCGCGGGCATGCCCGCTCCCACAGGTGTTTCACAGGTTTCGAGGCATGTGGTGGTCCTGTGGGAGCGGGCGCGCCCGCGAAGAGGCCAGTACAGGCAATAAAAATCAGAAGCTGTAGCTACCCGTCACCACCAGGCTACGCGGGTCGCCTACCATGATCTGCGCTGCACTGGTCGCCGAACTGTAATAGGTCTTGTCGGCGATGTTGCTTAACGCCGCCCGCACATCCCAGTCATGGGTGCGGTACCCCGCCAATGCATCCCAACGGCCATATCCCGGCAACACCGTGGTGTTCTGGTTGTCCGCGTAACGTTCACCCACCAGCGTCAGGCCGGTTTCGGCATACCAGCCCAGCTCTGGTTTCCAGGTCACGAACAGGCTGCCATTGCGCTTGGCCACATCGTTGATACGGTTGCCTTCCTGGCCGTTGTTGTCCTTGACGATGATGGCATCCTGCAGGCCGATGCCGCCGCGTACATACCAGTTGCCAACGATATTGCCGGTGGCGGTCAGCTCGATACCGCGCGAACGTTGCAAGCCGCTGAGCAGGATGATGTTCGGGTCGACCGGGTCGCGCGTGCGGCGGTTGTACAGCTCCAGCTCGTAGATGGCGAGTGTGGTGGTCAGGCGCTGGTCGAGCCAGTCGCTTTTCACCCCGATTTCCTTTTGTCGGGTCTGTTCCGGGTCGGTTTTATTGCTGTTGCCCGGCGCACCCGGTGTAATGCCGATCAGGCCACCGCCCACGGGCGAGAAGGTCTTGCTCCACGAGGCGTAGAACGAATGGTCGCGCCATGGGGTGTAGACCACGCCCAAACGTGGGCTGGTGCTGTTGCTGTCCTGCTTTTCGCGCACGCCTTCTTTGTTGGTGGTTTCCACTTCAAACTGGTCGAAGCGCACGCCGGCGAGAATCTGCCATTGATCGTTCAGGCGGATCTGGTCTTGCAGATAAACGCCGCGGCTGTCGACCACGGTGTGGTTGTTGCTCGATACCGCCAACGTACCAGTGTGCGGCCGGCTGGGCTTGCCCAGGCCTGACAGGCTCTGGCTACCGGCGCTGTACAGCACCGGGTCACGTTTCTGGTTGGCGAACTCCAGGCCCACTAGCAGCTTGTGCTCAAGGCCCAGTGTGTCGAAGTCGCCCTCGGCCTCCAGGTTGTTGGACAGGTTGCGGGTGTTCAGGTCTTGCTGCCAGCGCTGGCGGGTCAAGGTATTGGTGCCGGCGTTGTAGCCCGTGACATAGGTGTTGTCGAACTCGCTGTCGAGCTTGAACAGGCCCAGGGTGTGGCGCAGCTGCCAGGTTTCATTCAGCTGGTAGTTCAGGCGCGAGCGCAGGGACTGGGCGCGATCATCGATGTAGTCGCGCTGGTCGCCGTAGGTGGTGCTGCGGCTGACGTCGGCCGGGCGGCCGTTGGCCCCGGGGATGCCGCGGTCCGGCGTGCGGTTGAAGCGGCTGTATTCGTACTGCACCAGCCAGTTCAGGTCAGGGTTGATCTGCCAGCTGACCGATGGTGCGAACAGCTGGCGGCTGCCGTCGATGCCATCGCGGAAGCTGTTGTTGTCCTGGTTGCCCATGTTCAGGCGCAGGCTGACGGTGTCGCTGGGGTCGGCGCTGAGGTCGGCATACAGGCTGCGCAGGTCTTCGCTGCCAGCCTGTGCTTCGATGGTCGAGCGGCGGCCAGGTTCTGGCGCCTTGCTGACCCGGTTGACGATACCGCCCTGGCTGCCACGGCCGTACAGCACCGCTGCTGGCCCCTTCAATACCTCAACCCGCTCGATGTTGTGCAGGTCGCGGATGTACTGGCTGTCGTCTCGAATACCATCCAGGTAGAAGTCGTTGCTGGCCTCGAAGCCGCGAATACGCACGCTGTCGAAACGGGTGTCGGCGCCACTGCTGACGTTGGGAATACCCTCCAGCGCCTTGCCCAGCGTGTTGCTGCCGTAGTCCAGCACGTTGGCGGTTTTCACCGTGTCGATGGCCTGAGGCACGTAACGTACAGGCGTCGAGGTACGGGTGGCGGTGCTCACCTCTTTGACGCGTGGGTTGTCCTTCTCGCGCTCGCTGTCGGCGGTAACCGACGACTCTGGCAGCGTGGTGGTGGCGGCACTGGCCAGGCTGGCGCTGAACAATAGCGACAGGCCAAGCGTGAGGGGTGAGAGGCGGCAGGGTACAAGCATGGACACATCCGGACCGGGCAGGTGAAAAAGAGGTGCGAATGGTAATGCTTGCTATTTGCTCTTGCTTGGGTATTTGTAAAGGCTTGTCTTTACATATGTGTCTGTTTGTAACGGGCTCCGCCGTCACGCGTTTTCAGGCTTCCGGGAATTTGTCCGTTCGATCAACAGGCTGTTTCCGCCGCAAGATAAATTGCCCGCTGATAGCGCAGGCAGGCGTGAAAATGCACCAGACCTGCCGGTCATTTTGGTTATATCAACCTGCATTTCACGACTTTTTGACATTTGTAATCGCACACGGCTAGGATTCGGCCAACGCCTGCTGGCCATGACTTTGGCCAAGCTGCTGCCAAGGGCCGCCGTGTATTTACCGGTAGGCCCACCCGGCTGGATCCGCATAGCGTCGAACCTACGAAGGGGCGTTGGTTCCTGGCGTCATATTGCAGAGCGTTTTTGATTAAGAAATAAGGAAAACAACATGTTGAAAATCAGGATCAGCCTGGTCGCCCTGGCGATGATCGCCGCGACCCAGGCACAGGCCAATGACCAGGCCGACAGCAAGGGCTTTATCGAAGACAGCCACGCCAACGTTCTGCTGCGTAACGCGTACATCAACCGCGACAAGAAGCACGGCACCGACGACCAGATCGAATGGGGCCAGGCATTCATCGGCAACTTCTCCTCCGGTTTCACCCAGGGCACCGTCGGCGTCGGCGTCGATGCATTCGGCCTGTACGCTGTTCGCCTTGATGGCGGCAAAGGCCACAACGGTGGTGGCGGCGTCGACTTCTTCAAGCCGCACGAAACCACCAATGCCGAAGGCAACGCCAGCTCGCCGCACAACCTGGCCCGCGCCGGTGCAGCGGTCAAGTTCCGCATTTCCAACACCGTGCTGAAGTACGGTGACCAGATGCCGGCCCTGCCAGTGCTGCAATACGACGACGCGCGTCTGCTGCCAGAAAGCTTCACCGGTACCCTGATCACTTCCAAAGAGATCCAGGGCCTGGAACTGAACGCCGGTCGCTTCACCCAGGAAGCACGCAAAAGTGCCGAGCGCCGTGACGGTGGTGGCCTGAAGTCGATCAACGTCTTCGGTGGTAGCTACAAGTTCACCGACAACTTCACCGCTTCGTTGTACACCGCCGACAACGAAGACGTGATGAAGAAGCACTACCTGGGCTTGAACTACGTCTTCCCGATCGCCAGCGACCAGTCGCTGACCCTGGACTTCAACGGCTACAAGTCGGACATCGACAGCAAGCACGTCGAAAGCGCAGGCCTGACCGGCGACTCCAACACCATCTGGAGCCTGGCAGCCACTTACGCCTATGGTGCGCACTCGTTCACCATCGCTCACCAGCGCAGCACCGGCAGCACTGGCTACAACTACGGTGGCTACCAGAACGCCGGCCGTCAGGGTGACGGTGGTTCGACCATCTACCTGGCCAACTCGTACTGGTCCGACTTCAACGCCGAAGACGAGCGCTCCTGGCAGCTGGGCTACGGCCTGGACTTCGGTGCCTACGGCATCCCGGGTCTGACTTACAAGCTGGCCTACGTGGTGGGTGACAACATCAACACCCGTACCGTTGGCACCCCGGAGGGCTTCGGCGAAGGTAAAGAGCGCGAGATCTTCAACCAGATCCGTTACGTGGTGCAGGATGGCCCGGCCAAGGACCTGTCCATCAAGCTGCGTAGCTCGTTCTTGCGTACCAACAACGCCGTGCAGAAGAGCGAATACAACGACGACGGCAACGAAGTCCGCGTATTCGTCGAGTACCCGATCAGCATCTTCTGATCCGCAGATGCTTGCATGAAAGCCTGGGGCCGCGCTGCGGCCCTTCGCGGGCTTGCCCGCTCCCACAGGTACGGCGCCAAATTCGAAGGCGGCGCGGTACCTGTGGGAGCGGGCAAGCCCGCGAAGGGCTGCAGCGCAGCCCCAGTTCTGATTGTCATGCTGGTTCAGCCAGTTGCTGGCGAACAGCTGATGTCACAGTTTTTACCGCAATGTCCCCAGTCTCCGGCGCAAAGCTGTCACTACGCGCCATCCGCCACATCCGTGCATAGAACTCGCTTTCAATCGAGCCACTGAGCAACTCGCCTGGCTTGAGGAACGTGTGCAGGTCCGAGAACAGCCCGATTTCACTGGGGCTTATGCGCCGCGCCAGATGCTTGGGCTTGAGCTCCGATGGGTGTTCCAAGCCCGCAGCCGCCAGCATTTCGGCCAGCGCATGCAGTGTGTTGCGGTGGAAGCTGGCAACCCGCTCGGCCTTGTCCGGCACCACCAGGGCGCGCTGGCGCATCGGGTCTTGCGTGGCCACGCCGGTCGGGCACTTGTTGGTGTGGCAGCTCTGCGACTGGATGCAGCCAATGGCGAACATGAAGCCGCGTGCCGAGTTGATCCAGTCCGCGCCGATGGCCAATACGCTGGCGATATCGAACGCGCTGACGATCTTGCCGGCAGCACCAATGCGAATGCTGGCGCGCAGGTTCAGGCCGACCAGGGTGTTGTGCACGAACATCAAGCCTTCGCGCATGGGCACGCCCATGTTGTCGCTGAACTCGCGAGGTGCCGCGCCGGTGCCCCCTTCCTTGCCATCGACAACGATGAAGTCCGGGGTGATGCCGGTGGCCAGCATGGCCTTGGCAATGCCCATGAACTCCCAGGGGTGGCCCAGGCAGAACTTGAAACCCACTGGCTTGCCGCCCGACAACTCGCGCAGGCTGGCAACGAACTGCAGCAACTCGACTGGCGTGCGGAAGGCGCTGTGCGCCGCGGGTGAGATGCAGTCTTCGCCTACGCGCACGCCACGGGTTTCGGCAATTTCGGCGCTGACCTTGTGCCCCGGCAGAATGCCGCCATGGCCAGGCTTGGCACCTTGGCTGAGCTTGATTTCGATCATCTTCACCTGTGGCGAGCGCGCCTGTTCGGCGAAGCGCTGCGGGTCGAACTGGCCGTTTTCGGTGCGGCAGCCGAAGTAGCCGCTGCCAATTTCCCAGATCAGGTCACCGCCATGTTCGCGGTGGTATGGGCTGATGCTGCCTTCGCCGGTGTCATGGGCAAACCGGCCCATGCGCGCCCCACGGTTGAGCGCTGCGATGGCGTTGGCACTGAGTGCACCGAAGCTCATGGCGGAGATGTTGAAGATGGAGGCCGAGTAGGGCAGGCGGCATTGCGGCCCGCCAATGGCGATACGGAACGATGCAGGGTTTGCGGTGGCCACCGGCAGCATTGAATGGCTGATGAACTCGAAACCGGGCTTGTAGGCATCGTTAAGCGTGCCGAACGCTTTCTCGGCGCTTTCGTTCTTGGCGCGGGCGTACACCAGCGAGCGTTGCGAGCGGGAGAAGGGCAGCTTGTCGTCGTCGCCCTCGATCAGGTACTGGCGGATTTCCGGGCGGATGGTTTCGATCAGGTAGCGAATGTTGCCCAGGATCGGGTAGTTGCGGCGCACGGCGTGGTGGCTCTGGCGCAGATCGTTCAGCCCGACCAGGCTGAGCAGGGCGGTGACAAGCGTTAATGGCCACAGCCAGGCATGCTGGGATAGCAGTGGCAGGCTGGCGAAGGTGAACAGCAGGCAGATGGCGAGGCAGGCGTAGCGGCTGGGCAGAGAGTGTTTCATGGGTCCATCGCAGGCAGGATGACCGGGCATAGGATAGGCAAAGGCGGGCAGGGGAAAACCTGGGTAATCGGTAAAAGACTGTTACCTGAATGTAAGGTGCTACACATTGCTCAAGGCCGGCGCGGTCCCTGTGGGAGCGGGCGAGCCCGCGAACACCGGCAGCGCCGGTGCCATCCACCGCGTTGCCTGTTTCGCGGGCTCGCCCGCTCCCACAGAGATCGCGCAGGCTTACAGATTTTGGTCAAGATCAGAGGCTGGGTTCGCTTGAAGGTCAGCGTGGCAGCAACACGCTGGCCCGCAACCCACCGCCATCACGGTTCGACAGCATCAGATCGCCCCCATGGCTGGTGGCGATCCGTTGGGCAATGCTCAACCCCAGCCCATACCCGCCAGAGGCCTGGTTACGCGAGCCTTCCCCACGCACGAACGGGTCGGTGATGGTGGCCAGTAGCGCTGGGGCGATCCCCGGCCCGCGGTCGTCGATGTGGATGAACACCCCACTCACCGCCTGCTCCAGCGTGACCGAGACGTCTTTGGCATAGCGCAGTGCATTGACCAGCAGATTCTGCAGGCAACGCTGCAACAGCAGGGCATCGACCTGTGAGTCGCCAGCGTGGCCATGCACCGGCAGCGGCTCTTCGGCGGTAGCCAGTTCGGCGCACTGGCGTGCCACCAGCCGGTCCAGGTCCACCTGCTGCAAATTCAGTTGCTCTCCCGCGCGCAGGTAATCCAGTACCTGGCCGATCATGTCATCCATCTGCGTAATGTTCTGTTGCAGGCGCTGGCGTTGTTCGTCGTCCGGCAGGCGCTCCAGCCGCAGGCGCATGCGGGTCAGCGGGGTACGCAGATCGTGAGACACGGCAGCCAGGAAGTAGGCTTTGTCATTGACCATGGCAATCAGCCGCTGCTGCATGGCGTTGAAGGCCTGGGCCGCCTGGCGAACTTCCTCCGGGCCATCCAGTGCCAACGGCGGCTGCTCCAGGTTGCCACCCAGCCCCCGTGCGGCATCGGCCAGGCGCCGCAACGGGCGCAGGCACAGGCGCACGGCAATCAGGCACACCAGCAACACCGCGACGATGCGTAGCGCATACACCCTCAGCAGATAGTCGCTGATCAGCACCCAGGCCGACTCGCCGCTCCAACCCTGCAGTTCCTGGCCATCGATGGTTAGCCAATGGCCATCGGCCAACGGCACGGCAAACTGGATATGCGCCTGTGCGGTACGCAGCCCGAACAGGCTGCGCCAGACAATCGGCTGGCCCAGTTCATCGGTCAGTTGCACCTTCATCAAGCGCACCTGCTGGGCATGCCCCAGTTCGTACTTGAGGGCCTGATGCAGCAACAGCTCCACGCGCCTGCGCCCGCGGCGCTCGTCATGTTCAGGCTCGGGCAGGGTTTCGGCGCAGCGCAGTTGGTAGTGGGCGGGTACCTGCAGCGTGCCGGCGTGGCAGTTTGCCTGGGCAATCAGCGGCGCACTGCGCGCTGCGATCAGTCGCACGGGCGCCTCTAGCACTTGGGCGAAACGCACATCGAACCAGATGCTGCTCGACATCAACTGGATCACCAGCGTACCGCTGACCATGATCAGCAACAGCTGACCAAACAAGGTGCGCGGCCACAGCCGGCGAAGCCAGCGCATCTCAGGCATCCGCCTCAAAGCTGGCGATGCTCAGCAGGTAGCCTTCATTGCGGATGGTGAGAATTTGCGCTGCGCCTGCCGGTGCACGGCGCAAGTGCTGGCGCAGGCGGCTGACGCACATGTCCACCGAACGGTCGTCGGGCAGGTGGTCGCGGCCGAATGCACTGCGGGTCAGCTGATCGCGTGAAACCACCCGGTTGTTGGCTTCCAGCAATTCACGCAGCACGCGGTAGTCGGAGCGCGGCAGGGTCAGGGTTTCTCCATCAGGGCGCGTGAGCAGGCGCTTTACGTGCTCCAGGCGAAAGCCTGCGAACAGCTGGGCATCCACCACGGCAGGTTCTTCTGCGGGTGTTTCCAGGCGTTGCGGGCGACGCAGCACGGCCTTGATCCGCGCGATCAGCTCACGTGGCTCGAACGGCTTGGCCAGGTAGTCGTCGGCGCCGACTTCCAGGCCGATGATGCGGTCCAGCGTGCTGCCCTTGGCCGACAGCATGATCACCGCCAGCCCTGGCGTCGCTTGCAGATGGCGGCACAGGCTGAGGCCGTCTTCACCCGGCAGCATCAAGTCGAGCACCACCAGTTCCACCTTGTGCCGAGCCAGCTGGTCGCGCATTTGCTCGCCGTCGGCAGCTGCCAGCACGTTGTAGCCGGCATCTGTCAGGTAATCACAAAGAAGTTCGCGGATCTCGTCGTCATCATCGACAACCAGCAGGGTCGTGCTCATGCGGAAAAACACCTGTTCGGTGAGGGCCGGTGGCGCTCGTTACGTTCAATTACATCCCCGTACATGTCGGGTCTGGAGCCGGGAGGGCCGATCCCTAGAATCCTAACAAAAAATCAACTGCAAATACGAAGCCTTCCCAAATGAACTTCACCAGCACCCCTAAAACCCCCTCCGCGTTCACCCGTGGTGGCAGCCTCCTCAAGCCACTCGCCTTCTGCGTTGCCGTCGCCATCAGTGGCGGTGCCGTGGCCGCAGACAGCAAGCCGCTGGAGCTGGATGCCACGCAGATCGAAGACAGCGCGTTGCTGTCCGCTGACGATACCGGCCAGATCGGCTACACCGTCGAAAGCACCCGCAGCTCCACTGGTCTGAAGCTGACCCCACGGCAGACGCCGCAGTCGGTCACCACCATCACCCGTCAGCAGATGGAAGACCGCGGCATCCACACCATCGAGCAGGCGCTGGAAACCACGCCGGGCGTAACCGCCAACAAGTCCGAAGTGGGTGGCCGTACCGACTACCGCGCCCGTGGCTATTCGATCAGCAACTGGAAGGTTGACGGCCTGCAGACCCAGGGCGGTTCCGACTTCAGTGGCAGCGGCAACGCGCTGAACATGGACCTGTACGAACGCATCGACATCGTGCGTGGTGCCAACGGCCTGCTGGGCGGCACCGGCGACCCTTCGGCCACCGTCAACCTGATCCGCAAGGCGCCGACCAAGACCTTTGGCGGCAGTGCCTACGCCACCTACGGCAGCTGGGACAAACGCCGGCTGGGCGCCGACCTGAACCTGCCGCTGTCCGAGGACGGCCGCCTGCGTTCGCGTTTCGTCATGACCCAGCAGGACGCCAACTCGTTCCGCGACAACCAGACCGAGCGCTCCCGCGCCGCGCTGGCCAACTTCGCGTTCGACCTGGACGACGCCACCACCCTGGGCGCCGGCTACCAGTACGAGTACAACAAGGTGGTCGGCGGCGGCTGGGGTGCGAACATCCCGCTGTGGTACCGCGACGGCAGCAAGACCGACCTGCCACGCAGCACCAACGTGGTGCCCAGCTGGAGCTTTGGCGAGTACACCACCCGCACCGCATTCGGCTCGCTGGAACACCGCTTCGACAACGACTGGACCCTGGACCTGAAAGCCTCCCAGGCCACCACCGAAGCCCTCAACCACCGCGGCCTGGCCAAGGTCAACTCGGCCGGGCGCGGCAGCTATGGCGGCTACTGGGACCAGGATGGCAGCGGCGCCGTGCTCAACGGCCTGCACAGCTCCAGCGACACCACCCAGCAGTCGGCGCAGATCGACCTGTCCGGCCCGTTCCAGCTGTTCGGCCGCACCCACCAGGCCATGGTCGGCTACAACGACAGCCGTACCGTGGGCTGGTCGCCGCAATACACCTGCACCATGGTTGGCGACGGCATGGCCAGCGCACCGGCACTGGGTTGCCAGTTCCGCGCCAACAACGGCTTCCCGGTGACCAACTGGCACAATGGCGTGGATGACGACTACGACATCATCGCCTCGCGTACCGGCCTGCACAGCAAGACCACCACCCGCCTGCAAGGCATGTATGCCGCCACCCGCCTGAGCATTACCGACCCGCTGTCGGTGATTGTTGGCGTGCGCACCAGCAACTACTCGTCGGTTACCCGCAGCGTGGCCGGTGAGCGCAGCAGCCAGGAAGAGAACGGCATCGTCACCCCGTACCTGGGCGCGGTGTACGACCTCAACGACAACTACTCGCTGTACGCCAGCTACACCGATATCTTCACCCCGCAAACATCCGAGACCGTGAGCGGCAGCAAGGTCGAGCCGATTCGTGGTCAAAGCTACGAGACCGGTATCAAGGGCGAGTGGTTTGACGGTCGCCTGAATGCGTCGGCGGCGTACTTCCGCACCAAGCAGGAAAACAAGGCGGTGCTGGACGGCGACCTGACCACGCCAACCGGTGCCAGCGCCTACAAGGCCGGCTCCGGCGTGGAAACCGACGGTATCGACCTGGAAGTGGCAGGCGCGCTGACCCCCAACTGGAACGTGTATGCCGGCTACACCTACCTGCACTTCCGCCGCGTTGACAGCGACGGCCGCAGCGACCCGTCGCACCTGTTCAAGGCTTCGACCACCTACCGCCTCAGCGGCCCGCTCGACCGCCTGACCGTGGGTGCCGGCGTGACTGCCCAGACCAACATCCGGGCCATCTCCAGCCCGGCCGGCCAGCCCACCAATGGCGTGAGCAATGGTGCCACCGACGTGAACTGGTCCGGTTATGCCATCTGGAATGCCATGGCGAAGTATCAGGTGACCGATGACACTGCCGTCACCCTCAATGCCAACAACCTGTTCGACAAGCACTACTACACCCAGTACGGGTTCTATGCCGGGGGCATCTATGGCGACCCGCGTAACCTGTCGCTGACGGTGAGCACCGCGTTCTGATCAAGGCCGCCTGGGGCTGCTGCGCAGCCCATCGCCGGCAAGCCGGGCTCCCACAGGTGCAGCGTATGGCTTGAGCCACATGGGGGCGACTGTCTTGTTCAAAATCTGAAAGCTTGCGCAACCTCTGTGGGAGCGGGCTCGCCCGCGAACACCGGCAAAGCCGGTGCCATCCACCGCGTCGCCTGTTTCGCGGGCGCGCCCACTCCCACAGGTATTGCACTTGCTTGGGGCCGATGCGGTCGAGGTGGGAGATTCTATGGTTTCTTGCAATGGCATCAGGGTTGCCTGGTGCTCGCCACGGCATCTTCAGCGCCTGTGAGATCGAGCGCCGCCCGCGCGGCGCATCGCGAGCAAGCTCGCTCCTACGTTTGTTTCGGGCCAATCATTCCTGTGGGATTTGCGCGCGAACGCTTTGGCGCATGACTCGATATTGCGTCGAACGAACAAGGCGGTCGCGCGCGCATGGCACAGGCGTAACTGGCCCGAAACAAACGTAGGAGCGAGCTTGCTCGCGATGCGCCGCGCGGGCGGCGCTCGGTCTCACAGGCGCTGCATATCTTGTGGCCAACACCTGTCAGCCCTGACGCGATCCCTGTGGGCTTGCCGGCGATGGGCCGCAAAGCGGCCCCTCTTTCATTCAAGGTAATGGATAGATCAGGCAGTACCGAATCAACGCCTGCTCGACACTCTGCTCCAGACTATTTTCGAAACAGTTCCAATCCTCACCAAACAGCTCCCGGCTTCTGGCTTGATCGGCATCAATCTCTCAACGATCGCCAAGCAACGGCTTCCGTGCACCAAAATATCTGTTTGACAGATATCTGGATGCACGATATTTTTGCCGTGTTGATGTGCCGGGACAAGGCGATGCGAGTAATAACGAAAGCGGCGGTTACCAATGCCATCGAAACCCACGCCCAATGGAAAGCCCCCCTGAGCTTGTGGCTGACGACATTCGACAGGGCGACGCTGCGTTTTGAGTCTTTTGAGCAGTTGAGACAAACGTGGGCCGCAGTTTCTGGCTGGAACGTTGACCGCATACCTCACTCAAAACTCAGGTCCGCCAGTTGCAAAGGGCCGCTTGATATTTATGTCTTCGATATCAAGAAAAACGAATGCCGCCTGATCGCGTGGCTCAACGCGCGAACGGGCACGCTCTACATCAGGGCCATTTTGTCGCACGCTGAGTATGACAAGTGGTGCAGAAGCGATGTCAGGTAACAGCCCGGTGCCGCGTGATACTTCAATCGATTCGACAGGTGACAACATGAAGCGGGACAAAATCGAAGCCAATGGACTAGATGCCTTCATCGCTAATATTTCACCCATGCTCGATGGCCTGAATGACCAGATGGCAACAATGGCCCAGCTCCTGGCTGCCTGCCATGACCCGATCAGGGACGATGCTGAGCTACAAGCGCGGATGGCACTGATCGATGAGCTCTACTCCCATGCTGACAGTGAACGCCACGCAGCGGCACGCTTCGCGGAGATGGTCGCGGATCGTGTCTACGAGTACGAGAGTGAGGCGGTGTTGGTCCCCTTCGCCAGCCAGGCTGAAGCGCTGGCCTTTTTGCTGACCGACAGGGGCGTGAAGCAGAAGGACCTTGCAGCGATAGCGACCCAGAGCGCCGTTTCAGAGATTTTGAATAACAAGCGGAAGATGACAGTTGCCCAGATAAGAGGCTTTGCTGAGTTTTTCAGCGTACCGGTCGAGTTCTTCATGCATGGGGTGGTTTGAACCGTCGCATGCGTAGCGACGCGTTACGAAACACCCGCTCAATTTGTGCATAGCTGCGCAAGCAACCATAGGCGTGGCGGGTGTATCGCCTGAAGGCCAAGCTACTGACGACTAGAATGTGCCTCTCAACGTCAGCATGTAATTGCGCGGGTCACCATAGAAGTTGCCGTTCGCTGCGCTGGAGACCGTCTGGTAGTACTTCTTGTCGAACAGGTTGTTGGCGTTCAGCGAAACGGTCCAGTGATCGTCCACGCGGTACTTCAGCAGCGCATTCCACACCGCGTAGCCGCTTTGCTTGTAGTCGAACGGGATGTTCCGCTGCACCACGTTGCCATTGCCATCTACACGCACTGTTTCACCGCTCACATACGTGGCACTTTGCATATCAGCGCCACCGCCCACGGTCCAGTCCGAGAACTCCCCTGGTAACTGGTAAGTCGTCCATACCTTGAATTGATGCTTGGGCGTGATCGTGTTCAGCCCCTTGTTGGTGTTCTCGTTCTTGTTGTAGTTGTACACATAGCTGGTCATGAGGTTCCAGCCTTCAAGGATTTCGCCCGTGGCCTCAAGCTCGATGCCCTTGCTGATCACCTCACCCTGGTTCAACCAGCAGCAGCTGCCCCCATACAGTGTGTCTTTGGACTCATAGGTGGTGTCCCGTATCGCGCCGTTCTTGCGCTTGGTATAGAAAACGGCAAGGCTGGTATTCAGGCGGCCATCGAGCAGTTCACCCTTGATGCCCACTTCGGAGGTATGGCCGACCAACGGCTCCAGCACCTGGTTACTGTTTTCCGGCCCGAACAGGTAGCTTTGCTGGGGCTTGAAGATTTTCGAATAGCTGCCATACAGCGACCATTGCTGATCGAGGTCGTAGATTGCGCCAAAGTAAGGCACGAAGCGTGTAGGCTCACGCATGTCGATGTTGCTTTGCACGACCCCGGCGTTGGTATAGATCTGCTGGAAGTGGTAACGGGCCGCCCGGCCACCCAGTATGACTTTCAGCGGGTCGGTCACTTGCAGGGTCAGGCGCCCGTACATCCCGTACTGCTCCTGCGTGTTGGGGCTGTAGTCACGCGGGGTCTCCAGCGAAATCGTGGTGGGCTTCCAGTACCCCGGGTCGTAGATGTCGATGGGCACGCCGGTGCCGGTGAACGCCCCCGCACCCTGCCAGCGGCTGGTGACGCGCTGGTAGTCGCTACCCACCACAAACTGGTGCTCGCGGCCAAAGGCATCGAAACTGCCCGACAAGTTGCTGTCGATCAGATCCTGGCTGGTTGAGTAAACGTTATAGCTGGCACGCCACACAGGCCCGGTCATGGTCACCGGGTTGACGGCATTGCCCGACACTGCGGCCAGTGCCTTGCCCGCATCGCGGGTGTTGGTATACGAGACGTTCAGCTTCCAGTCGTTGTCGAAGTAATGGTCGACCTTGGTAAAGATCTCCTGAGAGATATTGTCCATGTACGACCAGTTCTGCCCAAAGTTGGTATGCCGTGGCAGCCCGATATCTGCACCATTGCTATAACGCGGCAGGCCCAGCGACGAGTTGGAGTGAGTGCTCTCGTACATGCCGCCCAGGGTGAAGATGGTCTGCGGCCCCAGGTCGACCTCAAACACTCCGTAGATCGTAGGCTTTTGTGTGGCCAGCCTGTCTGTGAAGTACTGGCGGTCGGTGTAGGCCGTCACCACGCGCCCGCGTACGTTGCCGCTTTCGGTCAATGGGCCGGTCACGTCGATTTGCGAGCGATAATTGTCCCAGGAGCCGGCGGCGGCCTCGAACTTCAACTGAAAGTCTGACAGCGGGCGCTTGCGCACCAGGTTGATTACACCGCCCGGGTCGCCCACACCGCCAAACAACGCCCCCGAACCACGCAGTACTTCAACATGGTCGAATTCGATCAGGTTGTAGAGCCGGCGCGAGTAGAAGCTGGTGGCCACCGACGACAACGCCATGGGCGCAGCGCCGTCGATCTGGATGCTGTCGATGTTGAAACCACGCGAGTAGAACTCGTAGGTGTCACTGGTGGTTTTCTGCACCGTCACCCCAGGCGCCATTTTCAGCGCATCTTGCAAGCTGTTAACCGCACGGTCTTCGATCAGCTGGCTGGACAGCACCGACACCGACTGTGGTGTGTTGCGCAGGCTGGTCGGGCTCTTGGAACCCACACTCACCGCGCCGGTGGTGTACGAGCCACTGTTCTCGGTCATCTCGCCCATGCCCTGGCCGCTGACCAGCGTGCTGCCCAGTTCCATCACCGCGCCCCCGGTAACGGCGACCGGGTCCAGGGACCAGTTGCCATTGGCCGCCTGGGTGGCGCCCAGGCCAGAGCCCAGCAGAAGCAGGCCAAGGCCCTGCTCGATGGTGTAGTCCCCGCTCAGGGCCGCTGCATGCTTGCCACGTACCAACGCCGGGTCATATGAGAAATTGATGTTGGCCGTTTGGGCAAATGCGTTGAGCGACTGTTCCAACGCGCCTGCAGGCAGGTCGTAATGGCGAACGTCTGCCTGGGCGGCATGTGCCGTACCCACTGGCAGCGCCACGTTTGCGGCGCTGGCGAGCAGCACGCCACGCAGCGCTACGGCAAGGCGGGTTTTGGCAACCGGGCGGGGAGGAAACGCGGATGGCATGTGAATCGAGCTCCATTCGTTTGGCAGGGGTCTTTTCCCTGTTAGCCGAAGTGCTCCGAAAAACCCGCAGCCTGAAGCGCCCTTTTTTTGCAGAAACAGCTCAAACCGCTACCACGCGGCGCCACAGCCGGGTGACGCGCTGGATTCTTACCGGCATCGACTCTTCGAGTGCATCCAGCGCCCGGTCGATGTCGGCAAGCTGGAATACACCGGAAACCTTCAACCCGGCAACCTCAGGCGCACAGGCCAGCCAGCCACGCTGGTAGCGGGCCAGCTCGCTGACCAGTGCCTGCATCGACATGCTGCGGGCTACCAGCTGACCTCGTGTCCAGGCGCTGGCATCCATCTCGCCCAGTGGCAGTTTCACGCAGCCTTCGGCGCTGATCGAGTACTGCTCACCGGCCTCGACCAATTGCTGCTGCATGTGTTGGTGGATAGCCACCTGGCTGTGTTCGACCGCAAGCCGGGTAGTGGACTCATCCTGGCGCACCGCGAAAGCGGTACCCAGCGCCTGTAACCGGGCTTGGGCGGTATGCACCCAGAAACTGCGCTTGCCGCCGGGCACGCCGTCGTCGGGCCCGGTGTCGATGAAGATCTCGCCCTGCAAAAGCTTGATCAGCCGCTGGTGCTCGCTGAACACCACATCCACTGCGGTTCTGGTATTGAGCTGCAACCGTGTGCCGTCGGCCAGCATCAGCGTTCGCCGCTCACCCACGGCCGTGCTGTAGTCTGCGGCCCAACGCTGAACACCCTCCCGGCTTTGCCAGCCCGTCGCGCCAATGATCAGCCCGGTACCCACCACCTGAAGCAGCCGCCTGCGGCCCAACTGCCGATGCTGCATGCGCTCCAACGTATCGTGGGCGACACCACCGGGTACGCCCGACAGGCCGGCGAGGTTGCTGAGCGTCGATTCATTGCGCTGCAGCGCCTGCCAGGCCGCCTCATGCAACGGATGCAGCTGGCGCCAGTGCAGGCAGCCCTGCATCGCCTGCGCGTCGGCGTAGCCGGAATGCAGGCGCACCATCCACATGATCGCCTGGTCGAGCACTTCTTCCGGCAAGTCGGGGCGGGCTGCGCTGGTCATAAGGTGGCGAAGTAGCAGTGGCGGATGGCCTTGGCCATGTAGCTTTCCACCGACCTCAGGCTGACCCCCAGTTGCAGGGCGATTTCCTTGTAGCCCAGGCCATCAAGGCGCGACAGCAGGAACGCCTTGCGCACCTTGGGCGGCAAGCCGTCGAGCAGGGCATCGACCTTGGCCAGGGTTTCCAGCAGGATCATCTGGGCTTCGGGGGAGGGCACCAAGGCTTCAGGCAAATGGGCAATGGCGTCCAGGTAGGCCCTTTCCACCCGGTCGCGGCGGGCGCGGTCTATCACCAATGCTCGGGCGATGGTGCTTAGCCATGCGCGCGGCTGGTTCACGTCTTTCAGGCGCTCGGGTTTGCCGAGCACGTTGACGAAGGTGTCCTGGGCCAGGTCTGCGGCATTGTCACCCTGGCGCAAGCGCTTGCGCAGCCAGTCGACGAGCCAGGCGTGGTGCTCGGTGTAGAGGGACTGGATATCTGCTTGCACGGAAGGCGGAGCGGGTGGTGAGGACACTGCGGGCCTTGGGTTCAGATAGGAATGCGGATGAGAATTCGTCGCATCTTAGCTGGGGGTGGTTGGGGATGACAAGGTGTTGCTAGAGGGGGCGCGGTTGAATTAATCCAGGTCTAGGTCTCTGGCTAAGAGACGAGGGCACTCTCAGTTTGCTACACGCTCCCGTTTATCGTTTTTCAGCTTCGTGTAGCCGCTCGGTAAATGATGCTCATCCACGAAATGCCTGGTTTGAAACTCAAGCACCATGCTCATGACATTACTCACGTTCTCATCAAGCCCCCAAGTGACGGCGAGCTTGTCGTAAGGATTTACCTTGGCCGCCCTTTCAACGACCTTTTGGCTAGCGCTGTGTGAAAGGTCGCTCCAGCAGGCAACGAAGTCTTTCATTCTCGACGCCTGCTCGGGTTCCATGCATGGGAAACGGCGAAGCCGATCTACCAGATACATGAGCCTGCGTTTGCGTACTCGCGCTACGGTCGGGTCTTTCAGCCGGTCTTCTATGGCTTTGCTCGTCGCATCATTGGCGTACCAGAAAGCATAGGCAAATGCGGCGGCGACTTCTTTTTCGAGCTGTTCCAAAGATCCTTTGGTTGCGGCGACCACGACGCGACGAAAAGCATCAGCGCTTTTCACGCTCCCCCCGCTGAGATCGGTCGATTGCGGGGTGTGGCTAACGCTGTTCTGCTGCGTCATCGAGAATGATCCTCAAGTAACTGATCACGGTGGCCTTGTCGCACGGGTAGTAGTCGATCGCTTCCAGTGCCAGCTTATCAAGCTTCTCTAGATCAAGGTCCAGTTCTCGGATGAGTGTCAGGATGTCCTCCCGGTCACGCTCCGTGAAACGCCCTAGCTTGGAAATGGCCAGATCAAATGGGTTCGCTATGAACACTTGCATCGGCGCGTTTTCTTGCCCTGGCAGAGCGATGGCACGCTCGTCGTAATCCTCGTGCAGCGGGCACAGTGAATTGTTGAAGCCTTGATCGAACACGACGGACAGATCGAGCCCATTTTCCTCATAGTCCTCGGGAGCCTGCAGCACGGCCTTGATTTCCTCGATCAGCAAATGCTCGGAAGCGCGAAGTTCTGCGTCCACATCTGCGCTTCCGCGGGCGTTCGTGAGGATGTGCATGGCGCATCCGCCGAAGACGTAGATTTTAAGCGTTCCTGGGCGCATGCCCTCCAGTAGGGGCAACGCCCGCTCAAAGAGGCTTTGCACTGCTTTAGACAGAGGGGTTTGCAGATGCAGCATGGTCCCAGGCTCATGATGGGTGTGACGTGAGTCTATCTGAAGGAGGCCAAGGCAGAATTTTATTAGTGTCAGGAAAATTTTCCTTGTCGAGGGGGCTGGATTCTGCGGCGGTATAGGGGGCAATCACGCTATCGGCTTTTTGCGAGAACTGAACGGATTGCTGGTCCGCTGCGCGCCAGCTTGTACACCGACTGCATCGACCTAGGGCGTTGTACAGTGCTGGAAGAGATGGCTTGCCGGCGATGAGGCCAGAGCAGGAAACGCATGACAGCCGGATCTACACCGATCACGTTGGCTTCGAGAAATTTGTTCAAGCATGAGCCGGGTGGGTCGAGGATGATTTGCAATGCCTGAAACAAAAAAGGCCCACCTTTCGGTGAGCCTTTTGAGTACTGCGTATGGTGGCACCAGGAGTCGAAGCGAAAAGCAAAAATTTGAATTTAAATGATTTTACTTTTAGAGACGCCATTTTCTATCCCTAAAGCTATCCTCATATATTCGCTCGATCATTCACCTGTGAAAAATTAGCTAAATTGGATTTACAATAGCTAGTTCAATTTTTATATGGTGAGCCTTACTTAGCTACTCATCACCGCTTTTTGAGGCGAGATGAGCAGCAGTGTTCAGGCCTATCCTATCCGGCTATTTTTTACTGCGCTCGTGTTCTTCAATCCGAGATATTCTCTCGAATATTAACTCAAATTTCGAAAAGTCAAAATCTTTTGCGAATTCTGGGTCGCTCTCAACCAAGTCCGCAAATCTCGCTTTAGAGTGAGCCCCGGCCAGCTCTGAAACATTGCTGTCGAAAATTTTCTTGATGGATTCCTCCGTTGCATCGGGAGTTGTCCTAATTTGCGGAGCAGGCTTGCCTCTATTTGCGGAAGCAGACTGAAAATAGAAAACCTCATTGTCAAAATGTAGTCTTCTACCATTCTGAGGTTTTTTTAGCTCATCATCGGTGTAGTAAAACTCTATGGAAATGTTCGAATATGATTCGCGACCAGGAGGTACAGGTAAGCAAAATCCATAAACATTATTCCCGTAATTCTTAAATGCTTGGCCGTTGCTTTCGATGTTATTAACGATTTTTTCTACATCCCGATCGAAGACGCCGATAACTGTACAGTTCTGTTTTAATTTAGATAGTTGCTCCAACAATTTCTCAAGCTTTGAATCTCCCCAGTCCGCTGGTACATCAAAGTAATTTAGCGAGTCCCCAATGCCTAGAGACTTTGCAGCAGCCATAATGTGTTGGATGTCAGTTTTCCCTTCTGTAACCAGTAAGGTTTTCTTACCTTCCTCACTTGCTGCCTTTAATTTTTGATATTCTTCTCGGAGTTTTGTGCTGTCGCCAACCATCATGTCATAGACCTCAGTGTAGAGGTCACTATTGAAGGGGTCCCTTGTGATTCCGAAATTATCAAGGTCGATAATTTTAGAGCGCGCCAATGCTTCATCGGCCAATCCCATGGACATAAATGGCGAGTGCGAGCTAGTTATGAACTGTACATTTGGGAATAGCGAGAACAGTTTTGGCATGACTTCTTTTTGAAGTCGGATGTGCAGGTGTTTATCAGCCTCGTCGATAAGCACTATGCCTGAAACACTTGACAGGGGGTTTTCGCCAATTAAAACATCTGCCTGTCTTACGATCTCTCCGGCCAAGCACAAAGCTGCAGCCTCACCTGCGGATATATGAAATATTGAAGGATAGAGGCACTCGTTGGTTTCGGTGTTTATTATCTGAATTCTAGTATTGCCAAAACCTCGCGGGCCAATCCCGAAACGAAATTTAGCAGGGTTTTTTCCTTGCAGGATTAATGTTATTATTTGGTCGAGCACGCTTTTTATGTTTGCTACGCCAGAGGTCGAATACTGCATATCCAATACAATATCCATTAGCCAGTTAGCAAACTTTTGTAGTCCAGAAACCACTTCGAGAGGGTTGGGAAGTCTGCCTCTATAATTATCCTCGTTTCGAAATGATAAGTTTACGGCATAAGGTTCATTGATATATCCAGGGGTTTCGTATCGGTATGACGGAAAATACGTGACAATATTGGACTGAAAAATAAGTTCTGCTTGATTTTTGTCGGCTTCCCAGTGCTTAGTTCCTTTGCGTTCTATAAGGGTTCCTGCGAATTTATTGTAATCAATTTTATTTTCTATCATTAGCTCTTGATAACTGGCTTCGGTAAGATCTCCGAGAATATCTACGTAATCAATTGCCTTTCCTTCCATATTTAAACGCATGTAAAAAATTGATGGAAGAGAATGATTCAGACGATTCATAGCAGAAGTTACGCGGTAGTACTTGTTTTCCTTGCCTTCGAAAGATCCTGGAAACCAGTTTTTTGCGAGTTCGTGAAAGGCGTCCACTATATGTGAGATGATAGTGGTTTTACCCCGGCCATTGACTGCAGTCATGACCGCTATTTCATTTTCTGACAAACTAATATCTAGATTGTCAAACGGAGCTCTGTTTATAAATAACAGTTTTTCTATAAATACTTTCATAAGATTATCCTTTAGATACTTAAATTTTCTTTGGATACATTTATCATTTATTAAATGGCTCTAACAAACTTCCCTGAAACTTAATTTATTGCAGCCCAAAATTTTCAGTTGACTTCGTGGTCGGTTTTGGGTTCTAGCAGTTGCCATTACAGAGCCTACAAGGTTGGGGTGGCTCGTTGCCAGCACTCTGCGATTTCAGCTTGGATGGACTTCGCTTGTCGGAAAATGGCGTTGTCGCGTTGCGTGCGACCTCACGTATTGATCACCGCGAAGCGCAGCCATGGTTGTGCTAACGCTGGATAGCCGATTTTGTGCGGTGCTGACGGCGAGTTCACCGCGCCCCACTATGTCGCGCAGATACGCTGCGTAGTCGACCAACACCTTCCGATCAATCTGCCGCGCATCATTGATACCCGGCCCCTGTTCTGAGCGGCACCACTTCACGAATGCCTGCCACCGATCACAGTGTGCCTTCACCGTGCCGTAGTGGCCGCTGCCGAACATGTCCTTCAACGCCTGCGGCCCTGCATAGCTCAGTTGCCTGCCGTAGCCGAAATTGCGGCCATCGCGTCTACCCACCAATGCCATCTCGGTCACCTCATCTTCTGCTCTCCAGTCCTCGCCCCACGTCATCCCGCCAAGAATGCTGAGTGTTATCAGGGATCAAGGCCCCTGCGACCTGTGGGGATGTCCTCTAACGCGGGACTGGCGGCTCCTTACGTCCGGGAGCTAGGGCATCTCATGATCTGGCCTCCTTAACACCGTTGCCGGTGGGCGGGTGGAGGCAGTGCTGGCTGACGAGACCAGCGCGTGAAGATCCTGAGCCGGGTGAACGCAGCAATGCGATGACCGGGGCATGCCTGACTGTCAGTCAGGTGCAGTCCATTCCTTGGTCTGCGGCACCATCATCTGCATGGCTGTTGCTGGTGACATCGGCGTTTGTCACGCCGATTGTCACAAGGGGGAATGCCGCAAAGCCTTGTGCGATCAGGGCTGCAGCAGTGGTAGAAGTGCCCGTCTCTTTCCAGAAGAAAGAGACGGGCACAGGTTGGCGCAATATTCGGCCAAACGGATAGGTTGCTGCAGGGCAGCGAGGTACGGTGTATCTGGCGCACGAGCGCTATGTGTGTAAGAGCATCCATCACATGGGTAGTGACCGGGCGAGCTGCCGGATGCGAATCGCCCTTGGGGAGAACCACCGCCAGAGCGGCGTGACCTTTAGGTTCGGGTCACCTGGGGTGCTGTCATCGACAGCTCTTGCGACTCCCGGTCTACGCTTGTGGACAATATTCGTCAAGCATCGAGATATCAGGGATTTAGCGCCTGTGGATAAAACTATCCTCCGGTGGACATCAGTGGTTTTCCACAGACGTACGATGTGCCAGCAGTTTTTTTCTTAGGTATGGTCCTTTCAAACGGGGCGGCTTGCAGCCCCGTTTGAAAGGACCCGCGCGGAGGAGCTTCATGCGGTGCTGTGGGTAACTTCACAGCGAGTTGAGGTGGTGGTGCGGCGGGTTACTCGGCCCTCTTGGCACTGCGAAGCCGCGTGACGTTCTCGCCCGTCTGCTTGGCAAACTCATGCGGCGTCACATGGTCCTCGCGGTTCGCCTCCAGAAACCGGCTCCACCAGGTCATGATCATCCGGCGCTCTTCGAGGAACTCGGCCTTGTGGGTATAAGCGGCCCGCACGTTGTTGCGTTCCTTGTGGCTCATCTGTCGCTCGATGGCCGTTTCCGACCACAGCCCGGACTCGACCAGCGCACTGCACGCCATGGCTCGGAACCCGTGGCCGCAGGTATCCACCTTAGTGTCGTAGTCCATCATCCTGAGCGCAGAATTCGAGGTTTTCTCGGACATCGGTTTCCACGCTTCGGCGTCTCCAGCGAACACCAGGTCGAATGTGCTGATCTGCTCGAGCAAGGCCACCGCTTGCGGCGATAAGCGTAAAACATGGATGTCTCCAGCCATCTTCGTACTGATAGTAAAAAAGGGCACGTTGTCGAGCGGCGGACGTGTGTGGGCATTCTCCAGAGAAGGAGCGCGAGCGCGCTGTAATACATGTGTGTGGGCAGCTCGTTGTATGGCACCGGCTTCGCCGGTGTTCGCGGGCGTGCCCGCTCCCACCAAGTCCCTGCTAATTCACTGAGTTAGCTGTTGAGCCATGAGGCCGGCGCGACCGGGGGTAATCATCAACAACAGCCCTGCCTTCCGATGCGTGTATGTGACCAAATTTGCGGACATGGTCGTTGTACTTCACTCGCTCATGAAAACGACCAGCAGATCCGACCGGCACGCGATGCAGGTGGCTGAAGAGCGGATGAAGGACCTGAAGCACGAGCTGCGGAAGATGGGGTACAGGGTTTAGCTGCGGGGCGCTTGGGTGATGACGATCTGGGGAGGCGAACCGGCGTCGTTCGAGGATAGGGTCAAGCTGGTGCGAAAGCCGAGCTTGTCGAGCATGTCCATCATGGCGTCCAGGGTAAATTTCTCGATCTTGCCGTTGGCCAGCTCGGAGATGCGGGACTGGGTTACGTTCAGCCTGGCTGCGGCCTCGTGCTGCTTGAGGCCCATTTTTTTGATGCAGTCGGTGATGAAGATGGACAGGTCCATTTTCAAGGCCATCTTGCTGGCTGTTTCGGCGTCGTGGGTCGCGTGGAAGGGGCTTTCGTGGAATTGAAGCGCCATTGGCTTGCCTCATCAGAAATATCTTAAATTTACGATAAAATCGTAGCGGGGGCTGATTGGCAGGTCAAAGTGTTTATGTTTGAAGGCGTGTCTGCCTTTGGAGCCGCGTTGCTGGTTGGAGAAGTGCTTCTCCTTGGGATTGCCGGGGCTGCTGCGCAGCCCATCGCAGGCAAGCCAGCTCCTACACCGGTCGCGTTGGCGGCAAGGGATTTGTGTCCATATGGCTTAGGTGGGGCGAAGAGCGGTGGGCGGTTTTGCGGGGGGAGGGTAAACAAAAAAGGCCCACCTTTCGGTGAGCCTTTTGAGTACTGCGTATGGTGCGGCAGGCGTTGTCGGTAAGGGGAACCGTTGTGCGAGCCATAAGGGTACTTTCCAATGTCGAATTGGTAGGTATCCTTAAAAGTACCCTTATTAGCGCTGGCTACCCTCGGAATCCGACGGAACGCCAAAACGAAAAAACCCGCCAGAAGGCGGGTTTTTCGGGGGTTCCAGAGATTTTGAAAGCTTTCTATGGAACCTTGAATGGTGCCGGCACCAGACGAACGGTGGTTGGCAGTGAGGTCCCAATTTTCGCGGTACTGGAATTCGGTGGATTTTTCGACGTACCTCAAAAAGTATCTATAAAAGAATCAGCTAGTTATGGCTTTCGGTGGAATCGAACCGGAATTTTTTTGGATCTTTTGACTGACGCTCTGCTGAGTTCTGAATACGTTTGATCTTGTTCTCAGTCTGCCCAGAGTCTACTATTACCCGTTAGCAAGAGGTGGGGGACGCCGGAGAATGAATTTCCAATACACCGGCGCTTGAGAGTTAACCGGACTATTTATCTCTCATCTGTCTCGTTTTCAGGTTCGTAATCATAGTCAACGAGTTCAGCTGATACTTCACCGCGCTCAAGTTCGCCTAATCCTGTTGTGCCGACGATCAATGCGCTTTTTATCTCGATGCTGAACTTAATATCCCGCCCGGAAACATCATATTCCCTTCTATGAGTTCCGCTCGCCGATCCAGAGAAGGTAACACTCAGCCCATTTTCGAGCGTAATATCTTCCAAGTCACCAATTTCAACTTCGTCATAAAGAGTGTCTGAGTCAGCGATTGGGCCGGACAGTTCATCGCTGTCTAATAAGCTATACCTCATATTTTCGCAGGCTTCCCTGCAAACCTCCTCAATCTCATCCTTTGGCAGTAACTTAAAGTCAAGGTTGTCGAACATTGAAATTACGTGATCGAATAATACTTCGGCATCTAGCTCCTCGTTTCTCGAACCTTCGTTTTGAACAATGGTTTCGAGAATTGATGCGAACTCATCTCGATCGTAGTAAATGTATGATACTTGCGCCAAAGTTTTGTTATTGAAGTTTTCGTCATCCACAAGAGCTTGGAAGCTCTTGTAGCCAAAAATCATCGCTACAATCGCAGTAAGTCCATTTAAAGATAAATAGATTTCATCGTCATTGAGGCTCTCTTCGATTGTTTGCATTAGACCGTAAGCTGCTGGTAAGCGATTTGATGCTTGAGCTGCTTTTAACTGAGCACTCGCCAAACCAAAACGCTGCCTTTCAAGCTCCGCGTTTATCTTCTTTTTCTCTTCTTCTAAATCAGCTTGATTCGCACGGCTTCTCGCCTCCGTCGCAGCGGCGGCGGCAGCGTCTAATGCTGCTTTCGCTTCTGCGGCTGCGGATGCAGCTGCATCGGCCTTCTCCTTGAATCGAGCTGTCCGGAGCTTAAGTTGTTCGATTACCTCTCTCCTACGCTGAATATCTAAACTGACGCTTTCTTCCAAAAATTTCTTTTCGGGATCTGCTAGTAGCCTTTGCTTATTCAGAGATTCCTGCCGCTGAACTTTACTGATTTCTATCGTTATCGCTTGCTCGTGCAAAAGTTCGTTAGCATATTTCAATACGGATTTTAACAGCCAAGACACCCAAGGAAAGGCGAATATAAACAGGGTTGTCATAAGCAGAGGAATTGCGACAAGCGAATTTAATTCGAATATCTTCAATTCCTGATAATGTTTGTTAATCGCAGCAATTCGATCGGTGGCGGTTCCCTCACCCCAAACTAGCAGCGCTAAATTGTCCCAGTTGCAGATTAACCAGGAGCCAATGAAAGCGCCGATAAATGGATCTTCAATCTTGGTTCTTGTGCTTCCAGAAATTGCCTCTAAAATATCGTCAATGAATTTCATTGCATTATTCCTGTATCTAGATATGACTCTACTTTCTACAAGTCTGAAAGTATTCAGAGTGTGGCATGAACCAAGCCACATTCTTCTCTGTTAGACCTGCTCTGGGACCCCAGTCTCGATGGTTATCGCCTGCCCCAAGTGGTATTTTGGCGATACGTGTGGTCCAGGGAGTGCTCCTTTCAAGAGCAGCCCCATATCGATTACTTTACTCACGCCTAGATCCGATCTGAGCGGCGACCAAATTGATCTGATTGGGCGCCGCAATCGTGCCTGAATAGCCAATCGCCGAACATGGCTTCCCTGTCACGCACTTGATGAAGATACTTGCGGGATTAGCGGTTGAGGATTTCGCTAATTTCTACAAGTTTCTTGCCATTGCTTTTGGTCAGGTCGTACATCTCTGTGATCAGCGTCTGGATTTCATCAATCAGCTCGGAACGTTCGGCTTTGGTAGGCGATTCGCGAAGGGAATTCAGACGGTTTGTGATAATCCGTTTCTTTCCTAGCAAACTGTAGTCCTTAACGTTTGCATAGATTTCCCAGTAGTCGTAACGGGGATATTTGCTGGCAATTTCCGAGATGTTCATACCGCCTTCCAGCAGTTGGTTCATCTCCGTCAGCTCATGTTTCTCGATAGTCATCAGCGTTTTTCGTCCATGTGCAGGCAAGGCGGGTGCTCGCCAGTATGAATGAAGGATAACCAATGAGTCTGTTAGATGGCTATCTTTTTGCCATTATGCGTTTTGATTTCCAGCGAGCGGTCTTGGAGGCGGAGGCGGTAGGTGCTTGGCAGATTCTCGGGCTTGGCGTCGGTAGATTTAGCAGATGCGGTCATCGCCATGGTCAAGTTCCGAGCAAAAAAACTCGCCTTTTGCACGCCTGCTAAAAGCAGGACCCTACCCGTTGGGTAGGACGTGTGGCGAGTGTGTTGCGCTCGGGTTAATCAGGATTGCTGGAACCGTCAACCAAAAATGCTGGGTGGTTACCTACAGAACAAACAAAAAAGGCTCACCTTTCGGTGAGCCTCTCTCGCTGAGTCATGGTGCGGCACCAGACGAACGGTTTTCAGGCGAATAACCCCTGTTTTCGCAGGACTGGAATTTTCGATATACCTCATAGCGTATCTATAAACAGATCAGCTATTTATGGCTTTCTGTGGAATCGAATCGGGAAAATTAGAAAACCTTTACACGTTCGAGTTTTCTAGTGGCGATGAAGCGCATGGATCGTTCCTCATCAAGCATCTGAATTTTTAATTCTGATCAGCCCGAGTGCTTCTGCTCAGAAGCTGAACAGAAGCAACGGCGCTGTTGAAGTGGTCGTCAATATCCGCTGAAAGACTTTTGCTGAGTCATAGTTTCACGGAATTGCATTATTTCATCAATTGGGAGCTTCACCGCTATCTTCTAGGCCCTTAAGAGCCACCTTGCTCTCTACATCAAGGTAAGAATCAAGATATTCGTGAGAAATAAGCGAGGCATCCTTACCTACAATTCGAACAGCTTGGCCATTATTGTCTTTTCGGCGATGGCTGAATGCGAATAGAGTTGTATAACGAGTAGGTGAAACACCTTGGAAGTTTTCGAACAAGACTTTTCCGCTGGATGATTCATCTATGGAAATCGCATCTGAGTGCAATTTCATGGCTAGGCTTTTTTCGTATGGTTCAATATAAACAACGCGGGATATCCCGGACGCAATGATATGCCGAGCGCAATTGTGGCAGGGATAGGTCGTTGTATACATGACGGAGCCGAGGGTGGAGCTTTTTCCGCTTCGAGCGATATTCAGGATCGCTTCCATCTCTGCGTGGATAGCGCGAGAATATTCGATGATTGACCCTAGTGCGGTGATTTCCAGGATTTGTTTGGCCAACCGTGATGCATCTACTGAGGAAAGGAGAGCCTTCTTTTCTTCAGTGTCAGTGGTGACTGGGATGAGAGCATGCAGAGCTTCATCTTTTTCTGGCCTGCTACGGACGGGGCTATTTTCGCTACTTTTTGCCTTAGAGAGTATAGCAACAATATCCTTGGCTAGACGTTGCTTTGTGTCATCGTTGTAGCATTTTTTACCGTGCACTACACAACGCTGGTCATTTTCAGAGTCCTCGTTATAGAGGCCGCCTCCACCAGCGGGAACATCGTTCCAGCCTACAGATATGACATCGCCTGCAGCATTGGCAATTGCTGCACCGACTTGCCGGCTTAAACAAGCTGACTTTAAGGAGGCAGCGTAAGCCGCATACATACCTGCTTCGTCACGAGTAGGCGTAATACCATTTTCGCCATGGACTAGTCCAACAAACCGTTTGCACGGTTTGGTTATGTTGCCAGAGCTTTTCAAGCTATGTTTAACAAAGAAATCTGATCTGTGAATGGTTTTTTCAAGCTGTTGCCCGTGAGTTACATTATCTTTCCGGTCGCGCTCGACTAGGTTTTGCGCCTCGACAGGGATCAATCCTTCCGATTGCAAATATTCCAAGCGAGCGTTCTGAGGGCTCATCACACCTACGAGGAAGAAAGCATTGCGGTAGGTAAGGCGGAATAGCTCAACTTCAGCCGGATGTTTAAGTTGGTCGACAATATACACAGCACGAGGTGGGACCGCATCGCCACTCGCGTTCATTTTCACTTGGCGATTGGCTGAGATGAACTTAATGGCTTGTGTTGCTAAAGTGTCATCTGTGAACTTGTCACGAATAGCATTGCCAAGGTCTTGGAGTGCTGTGTAGCGGGAAAAGAAATCCAGAGATTCGATTGAATCTATATCCGGACCAATCCTTGAGAGATCATGGTGCTTTGCAGCGAGCTCTTTGATAAGGCTGCTTACTTTGACAATAGTCACTTCGTAGGAAAAGGCGCCAAATTGGTCCTTAAGCTCAGAAACAACATCTTGCAGATTACACCCGACGGCGCCGCATACGCCAATAACTAGCTCATTGGTACGGCGAGACTTAATTTTTTCTTTTAAGTCTTTATCTGTGTCGATGTTGTTGGTTTTTGCTGTGCCAGATTTAACAATACTTTGAACGGTCCCTGTTGCCATTTGTTTACGCTACCACTCAAGTTTCTTAGCGCGCTCGGCAATCTGAGCTATCGCATGTTGGTATTCTTTTTGCTTTTTTCGCTCAGCAAATGCATCCGAAAAGATTACAGAGCTACGCGGCTCATCACTGCGAACGCCCTTCGCGACCGGCGTTACAACGCGTTCTTCAGTTCTCATCGGCGATAATCCTTAGTAAAAATGCTCACCCGCTTATAACTCTAGCGTAAGGGTAGACCATGCAGGCAAAATTGGTTGGTATCCCTCTGTACTCTAGCTTGGCGTATCCCGGTAGGCTAGCGCACCAAGGCGCTAGCCTACCGGGATACGCCAAGCTGTCAAGAAGCATGTGAGCGATTTAGGGCGTGCAAGGTACCATAGATGAATGTCAGATCACGTCCGCCTGACGGATGGTTGCCTCCAGATAGGCCTGCACCATCGAATACACCCATCACGACTGTTTGTAATTGTCACGAATCAGCTTCCTTTGAGGCTAAGCCATCAAAACCCTCCCCACGTCATCCCGCCAAGAATGCTGAGTGTTATCAGGGATCAAGGCCCCTGCGACCTGTGGGGATGTCCTCTAACGCGGGACTGGCGGCTCCTTACGTCCGGGAGCAAGGGCATCTCATGATCTGGCCTCCTGAACACCGTTACCGGTGGGCGGGTGGAGGCTGCATTGGCTGACGAGACCAGTGCCGCGAGATCCTGAGCCAGGTGCAAGCAGCAATGCGATGACAGGGGCATGCCTGACTGTCAGTCAGGTGCAGTCCATTCCTTGGTCTGCGGCACCATCATCTACAAGGCTGTTGCTGGTGACATCGGCGTTTGTCACGCCGATTGTCACGAGGGGGAATGCCGCAAAGCCTTGTGCGATCAGGGCTGCAGCAGTGTTAGAAGTGCCCGTCTCTTTCCACAGAAAGAGACGGGCACAGGTTGGCGCAGTAGTCGGCCAAGCGGATAGGTTGCTGCAGGGCAGCGAGGTACGGGGTATCGGCGCACGAGCGCTATATGTGTAAGAGCATCCATCACATGGGTAGTGACCGTGCGAGCTGCCGGATGCGAATCGCCTTTGGGGAGAACCACCGCGAGAGCGGCGTGACCTTGAAGGTTCGGGTCACCTGGGTTGCTGCCTAAGGCAGCGGTTGCAAGATCAGTTCTACGCCTGTGGATAATTTTGGTCAACGCCCGAATCCACATGGCCTCTGGGGCTGTGCATGAAATTATCCACCGGTGGAAATCAGTGGTATCCAAAGGATTTATGTCGGCTTTTAGCTTTGCAAAGCGAGGTCCATCCAAACAGGGCGGCTTTGCAGCCCTGTTTGGATGGACCCGAATTAAAGAGCGGCCAAAGGCGATCTGGAGGGTTCATCGACGATTGAATGCGCCACGCCCACTTGGCAAGGGGGTGATGTTGTCGCCAACTGGATGGGCGAACTCATGTGGAGTCACATGCCCCGATCTGTTGGCATCGATGTAATTGCTCCACCACGCCATGATCAGCCGACGCTGCTCCAGAAATTCGGCCTTGTGGATATAGGCGGCGCGCACGCGATTGCGTTCCTTGTGGCTCATCTGCCGCTCAATAGCCGCGTCTGTCCACAGCCCTGATTCCAGCAAGGCGCTACAGGCCATGGTCCTGAATCCATGCCCGCATACTTCCTTGGATGTGTCATAGCCAACGTTGCGCAGTACCTGGTTAACCGTGTTCTCCGACATTGGCTTCCAGTACTTGTGGTCACCGGGCAGCACCAGCTCGGAGAAGCGACTCAAGCCGCGCAGCCGTTCAAGAATCGCGATGACTTGGGGAGAGAGCGGCACCATCTGTATGTCTCCACTCATCTTGGTGCCACGGGTGGAATTGCGCACGCCGTCGATTGGCTTACGGGTGTCCGGGATTTCCCACATCGCCCTTTGCAGGTCGAACTCATCCCAGCGCGCAAAGCGCAGTTCGCTGGAGCGCACGAACACGTGCAGCGTCAGCAGTACCGCCAGCTTGGTTAGCTCACGGCCGTTGTAGTTGTCGATCCGGCTGAGTAGTTCGGGGAGGCGGTTGAGTGAGAGGGCAGGGCGGTGCACGGTGCGCGGGGCATGAATCGAGCCTGCCAGATCGAGCGCCGGATTCTGGCTGATCTGCCGCGCCCGCTTCGCGCCCCGCATGATCGTGGAGAGATAATTCTGCACGCGCAGGGCAACGTCCATGGTGCCGCGCTCTTTGATACGCAGAGTGACCTCAAGCAGATCATGGGTATCAAGCTCAGCGATGGGGCGTTGGCCGATCAGAGGGAAGACGTGGGTGCGCAACCGACTCATGACGGTCTTGGCGTGTCCTTCAGTCCAGCGCCGCGACATTTCGGCGTGCCACTCCAGGGCGACTGTTTGGAAAAGCAGGGAGGCTCGTTGGGCAGCAAGCTTCGCTTTCTTCTTCTCTTCCATCGGGTCGAGGTTGTCGATCAACAGCGCCTTGGCTTCATCGCGCTTGGCCCTCGCGACGGCCAGCGAGATGATGGGGTAGTTGCCGATGATCAGCGTGCCTTCCTTGCCGCTGGGCTTGAAGTAGCGCAATCGCCACGTTTTCACGCCGTTGGGTTTCACGAAGAGGTACATACCGCCACCGTCGAATAGCTTGTAGGCACGTTCGCGAGGTTTCGCCGTACGGCATTTGAGGTCACTGAGAGGAACGGCTAGACGTGGCATAAGGGTACGTTCTCCATGCAGGCAAGACGCTGTACCCCAAAAATACCCCCGGGGAAGGGGTATTTTGTTGGATCCCGACGGAGGGTCCTGGAACGAAAAAACCCGCCAAAGGGCGGGTTTTAGGGGCTTCCAAGGCATTCGGTGGAACGCGATGGAGCTGGATATGGTGCCGGCACCAGGAATCGAACCCGGGACCTACTGATTACAAGTCAGTTGCTCTACCATCTGAGCTATACCGGCAATGGGGCGTCATTATAACGATCGTTTGGCGCCTGTAAACCACTTCCTTGCAAAAGATCGCAAATGACCTAAGTCACCGACCTAAAAGGAGAATTTTCCTACCAGCCACGGTGGATTGTGGTGACGCTTGGCTCGCTTTTCCCTGGGTTGAAGAACAGCTTGTCGTTGTCGCAGCCGCGCTTGCGGCACGGGGTTTCGGTGCGCAGGGGCAGGCCGTTGTCGCCGCCCAGTTGCATGCCGGGGTGGTTCCAGCCGAGGTTGCTGTTAGGGTGGGGCGAGGTGCCGCTGGCGCAGCCGGTCAGGGCCAGGGCGAAGGTCAGCAGGGCTAGGGGTTTGGCTTGGGTCACGATGGTCAGGTCCGTTGGTCCATTGTCGGTTCTGGCGCAACGCCAGAAGGCCGCGGGGCTGGCGGGCAGCGCGCGACGTCACTTTTTAATGATTTGGGGGAGGGATGATACACGGTTGCGGGGTGGGGGATTAGCCTTGTGTTGCTTGATAGGGCCTCTTCGCGGGCACGCCCGCTCCCACAACGACCGCACAGTCTCCGGGTTTGTGGCAATTCTGTGGGAGCGGGCGTGCCCGCGAAAGGGCCATCTGCTGTACGAAAATCCTGAATCAGGGGCTAAAAGCTTCAGGTTCTGGACGCTTCGGAACTATCCTACGAGCGCCGCCGAAGTATCGCTGTTGTCGTGGAAATGGCTCAGGGATAACGTTTTCAGGTCGCTCTGGCGACCGGGTGTGAGAACCCGTTCACGAATATAGCGGCTGCGTAATGGCGACCGTGCGCGGGCAGATTTCGGTCTGGCCGAGGCTTCCTATGTTCACTCGGTTTCTCACCCCGTGCACGGTTGCCGCCTCTCAGTCCGGTGAGAAAGACTGAAAGCGGCAAATCCTTTGGGAATATAGGAGTTTCAGCATTGAAAACGATCAACTCGGATAAGCCAATCACCACCGCAGGCGTAGAAACCTTCCTCGCAGCCGGTAACCCCTCCCTCAATCTGCTGCGCGTCGAGCCCGGCATCCCGGTCGATGCTGCCTACGAACATGTCTCGATCCTGATGGGCTATATAAAGCACCTGGTGCGCGAGGGGGATATGGAAGATGACCATAAATTCCTCGGCGCGGCTGACTACCTGTGCGACATGGCCAAGGCGTTGATGAACGATATCGAGATTGCCAAGAACAAATCGCATTGAAATGTGAGATTGCCGGGGCTGCTTTGCAGCCCTTTCGCGACGCAAGGCCGCTCCCACAACGATCGTGAAAAGGCTTCTTGCGCCAACCACAAGAAATGTTTATGCACAAGTGGCATTGACAGCTTGCGCGAAAGGCATGCCGGATTGCTGCGCCGCTGGTCTTTGCGCAAACGCCTGTTTTTACTGGGCTTGACGCGAAGGCAGGAATAAGAACAGGGCTTGAAATAGCGTTGGGATCCAACAGGTAATCACAAGCTTGTTCACAGAGTTATCCACAGGTTGTGCTGCGGCTAACGGTCGCGTTCGGCGAGGATGAGCAGGTTGCGCGGGGTCAGTGGGTAGTCGCAAAACAGGCCCAGGCGCACGCTGTAGCCTTGTTCTTCGAGGAACAAGGCGCGATCCAGTACCAGCCACAATTCTAAAGGCCGACGGAACAGGTTGCGCACGCGTTCCAGATTGCGCACTTCGGCCAGGCGTTGCCAGCCGGCAGCCTCCAGGGCTGCCCAATCCGGGTTGCCGTTCAGTGGCAGTTCCTTCAGTTCGGCCAAGTCGCGGCAGTACTGCTCGAAGGGCTTTTCCAGCCAGGCTACCGGCAGCGATGGGGTTGGCAGGTATTCGCCGCTCTGGCGCTGCTGGCGTTGCAGCAGGTCGAAGCCCAGGCGCCGTGCCATTGAGGTATCACGCTGGCGTCGTACGCGGGCACCGGCTGTGACGGTTTCACTGAGGGGCAGGCCCAGGTCGTCCAGCGACAGTTGCAGGCTGGAAGCCAACGCAGCTGTGGATAGCGGCTGGTATTGCTGCACAGCGATGCGGTTGTAGCAGCAGGGGGCTACGGCCAGTTGCCGGCAGCCTTGCTGGCTGGCCAGTTGCATCAGGCGTACATGCAGATCGCCACAGGCGTGCAGGGCAACCACGCTTTTCTCACCAGTCAGGTGGCGGGCGCTGTCGCTGGCCATCACATCCTGGTGCACGTGCTGCGCTGGCAAGTGATGGTGGGCGCTCAGGGCCTGGCCGGCGGCGACCAGCTCGGCGTCGTACTCCAGGCAGGTCAGTTGCTGGCCGGGTTGCAGCAGGCGGCGGCCGAGGTGGCCTTTGCCGGAGCACCAGTCCAGCCAGTGATGGGGCGCGGCGCGGAAGGCCAGGTGGCTGGCGAAGGCTTCGATCTGCTGCCATTTGCGGCCGGGGACCGCTACGTCCAGGCGGTGGGCGGCGGGGGGCAGGTCGGTTGCCGGGAGGTTTCCGAGGGCGGATAGCTCTTCGGCTTGCCGGGCCAGTTGCGGGAACGGGGCCGGCAACAAATCGGCAGCGTCGGGGTGTTCTGCATCTGCCAGGGAGCACTGGCGCAGGTGGGCGGCGAGCTCGGGGTGTATGGTTTCCCAGCCCAGTTGCAAGGTGGTGAAGGGGCGGGGTTTCCACAGCTGTTGGTGCTCGATCAGGAACTGGTCGAGGGCCTGGAAGCGGGTACTTATCTGGTGGCTGTGGAGGTAGTTGGCCATGGGTAGATGTGTGTAGGTTTTGAGGGCCTCTTCGCGGGCACGCCCGCTCCCACAGGTATAGCGCCACATTCAAGGCTGGCGCTGTACTTGTGGGAGCGGCGGTGCGGCGATCCGACGTGCCCGCGAAGCAGTCAGTGAGCGATCAGCGACCCTGGCAGGCGTCCACGCGCAACCAGCGCTCCAGCAGCTTGAAGCCCTGCACCAGCAGGAACGAGATCACCAGGTAGAACACCCCGGCAGCAAAGAAGATCTCCACCGGCAGGTAGGTGCGGGCGATGATGGTACGGGCCATGCCGGTCAGTTCCAGCAGGGTCACGGTACTGGCCAGGGCGCTGGCCTTGAGCATCAGGATCACTTCGTTGCTGTACGCCGGCAGGCCGATACGGGCAGCACGGGGCAGCATGATGTAGAACAGTGCCTTGCCCCGCGACATGCCCAGCGCACGTGCCGCCTCGATCTCGCCTTTGGGGATCGATTGCAGCGCACCGCGCAAAATTTCGGCGATGTAGGCGGCGGTGTGCAGGGTCATGGTCAGCACGGTGCACCAGAACGGGTCGCGCAGGTACGGCCACAGCGAGCTGGATCGCACGGCATCGAACTGCGCCAGGCCGTAGTACACCAGGAACAGCTGCACCAGCAGCGGCGTGCCGCGGAAGAAGAAGATGTAGCTGAACGGCACCGCACGCACGTACCAGTGGCGCGAGGAGCGGGCGATGCCCAACGGAATGGCCAGGATCAAACCGGCAACCACCGCAATGGCCACCAGCTCCAGGGTCAGCACTGCGCCCTCGGCCAGGCGTGGCAGCCATTTGAAGATGACTTCCCAATTCATTATTCGGCCCTCGCAAAGCCGCGAGCGGCGCGTTTTTCCATGAAGTGCATGCCGGTCATGGCGATGACGGTCAGGCTCAGGTAGATGCAGGCCGCCACCATGTAGAAGGTGAACGGTTCTTTGGTCACGGTCACGCCGATTTGCGCGTGGCGCATGATTTCTTCCAGGCCGATTACCGACACCAGCGCGGTGTCCTTCATCAGGATCATGAACAGGTTGCCAAGGCCGGGCAGGGCGATGCGCCACATCTGCGGCAAAATGATCCGCGACAGGATGCGGCCCTTGGACAGGCCCAGTGCCAGGCCGGCCTCACGGTGGCCCTTGGGGATTGCCAGGATGGCGCCACGGAACACTTCGGTGGCGTAGGCGCCAAAGCACAGGCCAAGGGCGATCACGCCCGCCGCGAAGGCGCTCAGTTCGAGGCCCGGCATGTTCAGGGCCTCGCCGAGGGCGTTCATCAACCCGACGGTGCCGAAATAGATAAGCAGAACCCACAGCAGTTCGGGCACGCCGCGAACCAGGGTTGAGTAGAAGCCGCCAAGCCATTGCAGCGGCTTGATCGGGGAGGTCTTGGCCAGGGCGCCGAGCAGGCCCAGCACCAGCCCCAGCAGCAAGGCGCAAAGCGCCAGTTTTACGGTCATCAGGGTGCCGGCCATCATGGCCGGACCGAATCCGTGCAGGTCGATATTCATGGGCAGGTCATTCTAGGGACAGGCGCGCCACGGGGGCGCGCCGGTCAGGGCGGGTCATTCGATGCTGAACGGGAAGTACTTGTCGTTGATCTTCTTGTACGTGCCGTCGGCTTTGATTTCTGCCAGGGCTTTGTTCAGGTCGTCGCGCAGCTTGCTGTCACCTTTGCGCACGGCAATGCCGATCTTGTCGCTGTCCATTACCGGCTCGCCCTTGAACTCGAAGTTCGAGCCGTCTTTGCTCTTCAGCCACTCGTACTGCACGTACTTGTCGGCCAGGATGCCGTCGATGCGGCCCGATACCAGGTCCAGGTAGGCGTTTTCCTGGGTGTCGTACAGCTTGATGTCGACGCCCGGGAAGTTGTCTTCAAGGTAGGTGCCGGCCAGGGTGGCGCGCTGCGTACCGATAACCTTGCCCTTCAGCGAGGCCTTGTCGGTCTTGAAGTCGACGTTCTTCGGTGCAATGAACTGCAGTTTGTTGGAGTAGTACGGCTCGGTGAAGTCCACGGCCTGCTTGCGCTCGTCGGTGATCGACAGCGACGACACCAGGAAGTCGAACTTCTTGGCGTTCAGGGCCGGGATGATGCCGTCCCAGTCGGAGGTAACAACCGAGCACTCGACTTTCATCTTGGCGCACAGGGCGTCGCCGATGTCTTTGTCGAAGCCGACCACGTTACCGCTGGCATCCTTGTTGTTGAACGGTGGGTAGGCGGCTTCGATACCCATGCGCAGTTTTTCTGCGGCCATGGCGTTTGCCGACATCACCAGCGTGGCAGCTGCTGCCAGGAGAAACTTCTTGTAAGTGTGCATGTATTGCTCCGTTAGCGGTGGCTTGACATGAATTGCTTGCAACGCGCCGAGGTCGGGTTTTCGAAGACCTGCTGCGGCGATCCCTGCTCTTCTACCAGGCCCTGGTGCAGGAAGACGACTTCACTGGACACATGGCGGGCAAAGCTCATTTCGTGCGTTACCAGCAGCATGGTACGGCCTTCGTCGGCCAATGCGCGGATAACGTTAAGCACTTCCTGGACCATTTCCGGATCGAGCGCCGAAGTGGGCTCGTCGAACAGGATGACCTTGGGCTTCATGGCCAGGGTACGGGCAATGGCGGCGCGCTGTTGCTGGCCACCGGAAAGTTGGGCGGGGTAGCTGTGGCGTTTGTCGTAGATGCCAACCTTGTTCAGCAGCGCTTCGGCGGCTTCGGTGGCCTCGGCCTTGCTTTGGCCGAGCACGCGGCGTGGCGCCTCGATGATGTTGTCGAGAATCGACATGTGCGGCCACAGGTTGAAGTTCTGGAAGACAAAGCCGATTTCGCTGCGCAGGCGGTTGATCTGGCGGTTGTCGGCTGCGATCAGGTCGCCGTTCTTGGCGGCCTTGAGCTTGAGTGCTTCGCCAGCAACCAGGATTTCGCCCTGGTGCGGGTTTTCGAGCAGGTTGATGCAACGCAGCAAGGTGGACTTGCCGGAGCCGGACGACCCCAGGATGGAGATCACGTCACCGTCGCGTGCGGTCAGCGAAATGCCCTTGAGAATTTCCTGCTCGCCGTAGCGTTTGTGCAAGTTGCGGATTTCCAGCGCGGGCGTGGCCTGAGCCATGTGCGGTCCTCATGTGTTCGGGTGCGTTCCCAGCTGTTGGCGGCCTTCCTGGCGTGCGCCAAGCTAGCATAGCGGCATTATGACGGCCAACAGGGTCGCCGGGGACTGTGGGCACTGGTGGGGCAGTTTGTCGCATCGCTACAGCGTAACGTCGCGCATATGTCCGCGAAGGTGTCGCCCAGCACCAGAGCCTTGATGAAAAAAGGCGCGATGGTGCCAGCTTTGGCCCGCTCATGGAAGCGGTTTCGGCCCATTCACAGCTTAAACCTGACCTCAAAGCCAAGCGATCCCTGTGGGAGCGGGTTCACCCGCGAGGGCCCCAATGCGCTCACAAGGTTGTACCTTGGGGTTGCACTTTTTTGCATTGCGGCGGTGCACAGGTGTTACCGGGGAGCACCTTTGGTGCGTTTGTAAGTGGGTATTTCAGTAATCCGATGTTTTGGCGCCCTTTCGGTCAAAGCATGGCGGAAAGCCCTCCAAACCTTGTCCTAAAAGGCCTGCAGAATTTTCTGACGAATGCATTCAGCACATGGCGCGCTAATTGCCAGTAGGAAACCGCCGATTGCAGCGACGCCTAGGTCAACCCCTGGCGCGCTCCGTACCCGCAGTCGGAGTGGTCCACTCCTTACAAAGGTAGTTTTAATGAGCGGTAACAATTCCAATGACCTCGCTCAGGGGCTCAAACAACGGCATGTCACCATGCTGTCTATTGCTGGCGTCATCGGTGCCGGCCTGTTCGTTGGCTCCGGCCACGCCATCGCAGCTGCCGGCCCGGCCGTGCTGCTGGCCTACGCCGCCGCCGGTACGCTGGTCGTGCTGGTGATGCGCATGTTGGGTGAAATGGCTGTTGCCTCGCCTGACACCGGTTCGTTCTCTACCTATGCCGACCGCGCCATCGGGCGCTGGGCCGGTTTCACCATTGGCTGGCTGTACTGGTGGTTCTGGGTGCTGGTGATTCCGCTGGAGGCCAACGCCGCCGCGGCCATCCTGCATGCCTGGTTCCCTGCGGTTGACCTGTGGGCCTTCTCCCTCATCATTACCCTGGCGCTGACCCTGACCAACCTGTGCAGCGTGAAGAACTACGGTGAGTTCGAGTTCTGGTTCGCCCTGCTCAAGGTGCTGGCAATCATCGGCTTCATCGCCGTGGGCTGCGCTGCCATGTTCGGCTTTGTACCGAGCAGCCAGGTGAGCGGTGCCAGCCACCTGTTCGATACCCAAGGCTTCATGCCTAATGGCCTGGGCGCAGTGCTGGCAGCCATGCTGACCACCATGTTCTCGTTCATGGGTACTGAAATCGTTACCATCGCCGCTGCCGAGTCGAAGGACCCGGGCAAGCAGATCAGCCGTGCCACCAACTCTGTGATCTGGCGTATCTGCCTGTTCTACCTGGTGTCTATCTTCCTGGTGGTGGCGCTGGTGCCTTGGAACGACCCGGCCCTGGCCGAGACCGGTTCCTACCAGACTGTGCTCAGCCGCATCGGCGTGCCGAATGCCAAGCTGATCGTCGACATCGTTGTGCTGATTGCCGTGACCAGCTGCCTGAACTCGGCGCTGTACACTTCTTCGCGCATGCTGTTCTCGCTGAGCAAGCGTGGTGACGCCCCGGCCATCGCCCAGCGCACCACCAAGTCGGCCACGCCGCACGTGGCGGTATTGCTGTCCACTGCCGCGGCGTTCCTGTGCGTGTTCGCCAACTTCGTGGCCCCGGCCCAGGTGTTCGAATTCCTGCTGGCCAGCTCGGGCGCGATTGCACTGCTGGTGTACCTGGTGATTGCCGTGTCGCAGCTGCGCATGCGTGCCCAGCGTGAAGCCCGTGGCGAGAAGATCACCTTCAAGATGTGGCTGTTCCCTGGCCTGACCTGGGCGACCATTGCCTTCATCGTTGCCATTCTGGTGGTGATGGCGCTGCGTGAGGATCACCGTGCGGAGATCTTCGCGACTGCACTGCTGAGCATTGGTGTGGTGGCGGCTGGCTTGCTGGTGCACCGCAAGCGTGAGGCTGCCGGGCGGGTGGCGCTGGACAACTGATCCGCGCTGGCTGCAATGAAAAGGCCGCGCCCTGTGAGGGGTGCGGCCTTTTTTGTTGCCTGTACCGGCCTCTTCGCGGGCTCGCCCGCTCCCACAGGTGTTGCACAGCCTTCAAGGCCGGTGCGATCCCTGTGGGAGCGGGCGAGCCCGCGAAGAGGCCAGAACAGGTTACTTGGCCCTGTCAGCCAAACTGCTTCTGCTGCTGTTGCTGCTTGGCTACCAGCTCGGACGCGGCGATATAGGCATCCTGGAACTCATCGCTTTCCAGCCAGGCCATGGTGGCCTCTTCGTCGGCACCGTCCAGCCATTTGCGGTAGGCGTTGAACACCAGCACGATGTAGTCGGTGGCGTGCTCTTCCTTGTGGCCCTTCAGCACCAGAGCCAGCAGCGGGTCTACCAGGAATACCGAAATCATCGGTACCAAGCCGCCCTCCTGGGCTTCCTTCATCTTGTTGAACATGGCGTCGTAGCTGCCCGACTCCATGGCCTTGTTGTACACCTGCTCGACGCTGGCGCTGTCGCCTGCGCTGGCCTTGACCGCCTGGCCGCTACGTACCATGCGGTTCTGCTTGGCCTTGCTGGCGGCGCGCTTGGCGCGTTTCTGTTGCTTGGTAGGGGTGGCCATCGAGTGAGTCCTTGGGTGTGTCTGAAAAGTGCGTGCATTGAATCGCACTTGCCTGCGAAACCCAAGCGGCATGCGAGGGTCTCAGTCACGCTGCCGGATGCCCGGTATCTACTCATGAGGAATTCACGGATGAAAACAGCGCTCTCGCTTTGCCTGCTGACCATGGCGCTAGGCGGCTGCGGCAACATCGCCGCAGTCAAGTCGTTCAACACGCCCTATGGCTCTCCGACCTCTGGTGATACCGCGCGGCTGCGGGTGATTGCCGATGGGATGGTGCGTGCCGTACCGGGCAAGGACTGCGTCGACTGGTACAGCCCGGGCGCAGGGGTGATTGCCGTTCCGCAAAAGGGCTTCGCCGACCGCAATGGCGAAAGCCTGGGTATGCCCAAGGGCGCTACTGCCATGCAGGGTGATGTGGTCAGTGAGGTGCTGGTTCCGGCCGGCAAGCCATTCACTCTGCACTTTCTTGATGGCGGCCGTGGCAGCTACAACAGCGTCACCAACTGCCTGGGCATGTTCTACTTCGTGCCGCAGAAGGGCGCCGACTACGAAGTGGTGGTCCATGGCTACAGTGCCTGCGGCGTGAAGCTGCAGCAACTGGGGGCAGAGGCGCCGGTGCAGGTCACAAAAGCTGAGTACTGCAGTGCCATGGCTAACTTCTGATGCCGCCTGCCAGGCCGCTTCGTGCCTGCTGCTGAGCAGGGTTGGTTCAACAGTTTGAAACATGTGCAAATTGATGTAATGTTAACTGTGGTTTACATTTTTCTAATGCCTACAATCATTCAAACTGAGACATACAGAAGGTGGTTCGCTGCACTGCGGGATGATCGCGCGCGGGCTCGAATCAATGTGAGGTTGCGTCGAATCGAGCTTGGGGTGTTGGGTGACTGTAAGCCGATCGGTGAAGGAGTATCCGAGGCTCGGATCGACTTTGGTCCAGGCTATCGGGTGTATTTCGTTCGACGTGGCTATGAAGTGATCATTCTGTTGGCGGGTGGCGACAAAGCCACGCAGGCCAGAGATATCAAATCTGCGCTCAAATTGGCACGTGATCTTTAGGAGGCCGCCATGACGGGTAACAAACTCACCAAATGGGACGTTGTTGACCATTTGAAGACCGAGCAAGACATGCTCTTGTACCTTGAGGCCTGCCTTGAGGAGAACGACCCCGTGCTGCTTGCGGCCGCTTTGGGGGATATCGCTCGGGCCCGTGGTATGGCTCAGCTGGCTCGCGACACGGGCCTCACTCGAGAAGGCTTGTACAAGGCCTTGTCCGCAGAGGGTAACCCCAGCCTGGCGACCATCATGAAGGTCATGGCGGCGCTTGGCATCAGGCTTCATGCTGAAGTCGTGCCCCCTCAGGCCGCTGGGTAGCGGGATGGGTTGTCGGTAAAACGCAAGGGGCAGCTCGATGCTTTCTCAGGCAGAGAAATCACAGACAACAAAAAACCCGCACTAGGCGGGTTTCTTGTTGTCGCTTCGGGTAACTTTGCAACCACCAGAAGCTTGAAGGTGGTGCCCAGAGACGGAGTCGAACCGCCGACACGAGGATTTTCAATCCTCTGCTCTACCGACTGAGCTATCTGGGCGACGAGGTGAATTAAATAGATTTTCTGGCGGCCCGTCAACGACTTTTTGAAAAAATTTTAAATTAATTCCGTCGCTTACGATTCGTGGGGTCATTCCGAGGGTGGAACGTAGCCTTCCGCCTGGGCGTATTCCTCGCCTGCGAAAAACTTGTCCATCTCGACCTGGAGGAACTTGCGGTCCTCGCCGTTCATCATGTTCAGGCGCTTTTCGTTGATCAGCATGGTCTGGTGCTTCTTCCAGTCTTCCCAGGCTTTCTCCGAGATGTGGTCGAAGATGTCCTGGCCCTTGGCGCCTGGGTAGGGCGGGCGTTCCAGGCCTGGGAGTTCTTCTTTGTACTTGCGGCACATCACGGTGCGGGTCATCGGGCGTCTCCTGCAATCAGTTCGTCGGCCGCGCGTTTCAGCAGTTTTTTCACCGGGGCAGCAAGGCCCAGGCGCGGCGGGGTGGCGAGGTTATACCAGAGCCAGTCAGCCTCGGCCACGTGCTGGCCGACCAGGTCGACGCGCACCAGCCAGGGCTCGATTGCCAGCTGGAAGTGGCTGAAGGTATGGGTCAGGCCTTCCATGGCGCGGCTGCCAGCCAGGCGCAGGCTGTGCTGGTAGGCCAGGTCGTCGAGCTGGGCGATGTCGTCCAGTTCCGGCAGGCTCCACAAACCACCCCACAGGCCGCTGGAAGGGCGGCGATAAAGCAGGATGGCGCCTTCGTGGTTGGCCAGCAGCGGCATCAGCGTACGGCGTTGTGGCAGTGCCTTGCGCGGCTTGGGCTCGGGGTAGCGGGTTTCTTCGCCGTGCAGGTGCGCTTCGCAGCCACGCTGCAGCGGGCAGAGCAGGCAGCTGGGCTTGCTGCGGGTGCACAGCGTGGCGCCCATGTCCATCATCGCCTGGGTGTAGTGGTTGGCGCGCTGCTGCGGGGTAAAGCGCTCGGCCGTGGCCCACAGCTGGTTGGCCACCTTGGGCTCGCCGGGGTAGCCGGCCTGCGCCGTGTAGCGGGCCAGCACGCGTTTGACATTACCATCCAGGATTGGCGCGCGGATGCCCATGCTGATGCTGGCGATGGCCCCGGCGGTGGAGCGGCCAATGCCGGGCAACTCGGTAAGCTGCTCGACACTGCGCGGGAACTCGCCGCCATGTTGCTCGACGACGATCCTTGCAGCCTTTTGCAGGTTGCGTGCACGTGTGTAGTAGCCCAGCCCCGTCCATAGGTGCAGCACTTCGTCCTCCGGCGCCTCGGCCAGGGCCTGCACGGTGGGCAGGGCCTGCATGAAGCGGTCGAAGTAATTGAGCACGGTGCTGACCTGGGTCTGCTGCAACATGATTTCCGACACCCATACCCGGTACGGGGTGATGCCCTGTTGCCAGGGCAGGTGGTGCCGGCCGTGCTCGTCATACCAGTCCAGCACAGCGCTGGAGAACTGCTCGGGGCTCATCGCTTGAACAGCCCCTTGAGTGCGTCTTTTACTTCCGGGCTCACTTTGTCTCCGAGTTTTTCTTCGAGTTTTTCATCCAGCTTGTCTTTCAGGCGGTTGCCGGCCAGCTTGGCGGCAATCTTGCCCAGGCCGCCCTGGTCCAGGCGGCACGCCTTTGCACCGAGTTCCAGCGGGCCACGGCAGCGCAGCGGCACTTCAATGCCCACATAGCGCTCATTGACCTGGCAGGCCGGGTCCGGCATGGCGCGTTGGTCGCCTTCAACGATCACGCCAATGTTGTAGTCCATACCCAGCACACGCAGGTCGAGGTCGCCTTGACCATTGACGGTCAGGCCCGGGATGCGCGCCTTGAGGTCTGGGTTGCTGGCGACGCCGTTGCGTACCACCAGGCTGCCGCGCAGCTCCTGGAATGGGGTGTCCTTGCCGCGTGGCTCGCCGCTCAGGGTCTTGCGGTTGAGCGTGGCGATGGCTTGGCAAAGCTGCTGTTCGAGGTTGGCATTGACCAGCACGCCGTCGTTGATGGTGAAGTTTGCGCTGCCGTTGAGGGTGTCGACCAGTGCCTTCTGGCTGTTGCCGGTGGCTGTCAGATCACTGGTCAGCGTCAGCAACCCCTTCACCGGTGGCGTTTGCTCCTTGCCCTCGGTCTTGATGAAGTGTTCAACCGGCACCCGCTGGATGGTGGTGTTGACGCCAAGCTGCGGTACGGCAGGGCGCACATCGACGGTGCCTTTGGCCTCGAAGGTGCCGTTGTACAGCTCACCGCGCAGGGTTTGCAGGGTCAGCAGGCCGCCCTGGCCGATGGCCTTGAGCTGGGCGTCTTCGATTGGCAGCTTGTCCAGCGTCAGCGCGCCGAAGGCCACGTCGGCCTGCACGTCGAGGGCGCGCAGGCGGTCGACCGGCAGCAGTTTGTCGTCACTCCAGGCCACTTGTGTCGGGGCGTTTGGTAGCGGTGTTGTGCCGGCACCGGCCACTGCACTGGCTTCCTGTTGCTTGACCTCGGCCTGGCGTGCCGCCGTGGCCCCCTTGGCTTCTTCGCTCTTGGCGGGCAGGTAGCGGTCGGCATCGAAGGTATCGCCCTTAAGCTGCAGGCGCAGGGCCTGCTTGGCGAAGTCTTCCACGGCCACGCGGCCGCTGAAGGTGCTGTCATCCAGCTTCACCGCCAGGTCTTCCAGGGCCAGGCTGTTCGGCGTGCCTTGCAGGCGGGTGACCAACTCCAGCTTGGCGAAGGCTGCCGGGTCGTTGGTGGCCGGCAGCGGGTGGCCGATGCTGTCGAGGAAGGTGCGCAGGTTGAACTGGGCGATGGACAGGCCGCCGCTCAGCTGTGGCGCCTTGTCCAGGTCACGCACATTCAGCTCGCCCAGGGCGCGCAGCTGGTTGGCCGACACTTTCAGGCCGTTCCACGAGGCTACATTTGCAGCCAGGTCGACCAGCAACTGGCCCTGGGCGGCAAAGGTTACGGTCTTGCCGCCGGTGGGCTCACCCGAAGTCTCGCCCGACAGGCGCATGTCTTCGAGGTTGTAGCGCTTGAGCTTGCGGTCGAAGCGTAATTCACCCGCCAGTTCGGTGCGGGCCTTGATGTTCGGCTGGCTGGCGCTGATGAACGCGCTGGCCTTGAGCGGAATGTTCGCGCCTTCGTGGACCGGGCCGGTGCTCAGTTGAATGCTCTCGGCGCTGTAGTTCTGGCCGGTCTTGGCATCGGTGTACTGCACGCGGGCGTTGTTCACGGTCAGGCTGTCGATGTCCAGCTTGACGGCCCGCCCGTTGCCGTCGGCAGGTGCCGGTTTCTGTTCGACGGGTGCATTGGCCTGGGCATCGGCAGGGGTGCCGTTCTGCGCGGGCAGCGGCTTGCCGATGTCTTCCCAGTTGCCATGGCCGTTTTCGTCGCGCGCCAAGGTCAGGTTAAGGCCTTCGACACGCACGTCGCTCATCTGCACTTCGCGGCGCAGCAAGGGCAGCACGCGCACAGACAAACCGAGCATCTGCAGGTCGGCGAACGGCTCCTTGGGTTTGGCCAGGGTGGCAATGCTGGCCTCGTGCAGTTCCAGGCCCAGCCATGGGAACAGGCTCCAGCCGATGTCACCGTTGAGGGTCAGTTCGACGTGAGCCTTGTCGCGTGCCAGCTGGCGAATCTCGTCTTTGTAGTCGTTGGGATCAAAGAGGTGGGTCAGGGCGAAGCCCAGCGCCACAATGATCAGCAGCAACCCGAGAAGCCCCAATCCCAGGATTTTGCCGAACGCTTTCATGGGCGAGTCCTTGTAGTCCGTTAGTGAAATTCAGGCGGCAGAGTATAACGCCGCCGTGTATGTCCCTGCTTATTCGACCAGAGATACAGGGCATTTCCTACGTTTGCAGCAGATGGTACGGCTTTCTTCAGTCAGATATTTACCTGTGCCGGCCCTTTCGCGGCTAAAGCCGCTCCCACAGGTACACCACAGGTCTGAAGGGCAGTGAAGTTCCCTGTGGGAGCGGCTTTAGCCGCGAAGAGGCCGGTGCAGGAGAGAGGATCGTTTCAGCCGGGCAAAAAATCACGATATCAGATTGCTTTCATGCCACTTGGCTCTGCTAACCTTGCGCCGCTTTGCGAGCACCCACCCTATAAGAAGGATCAGATCCATGACCAGTACCGCCGCGACGGGCACCTTGCCCAGTGCGCCAGGCTTCCTGTCGAAGGAGCGCATCATCGCCCGCCCGGGCTTCAACCGCTGGCTGGTCCCGCCAGCGGCCTTGGCCATCCACCTGTGCATCGGCATGGCCTATGGCTTCTCGGTGTTCTGGCTGCCCCTGTCGCAAGCCCTTGGCATCACAGCTCCCGTCGCCTGCGCGGCAGACATGGGCTTCGTTGCCCGCCTGTTCAGCGCTGAGTGCGACTGGCCGATCTCGATGCTGAGCTGGATCTACACCCTGTTCTTCGTCTTCCTTGGTTGCTCGGCGGCGGTATTGGGCGGTTGGCTGGAGCACGCCGGCCCACGCAAGGCCGGGCTTGTATCGGCCCTGTGCTGGTGCGGCGGCATGCTGATATCGGCCATTGGCGTAAAGACCCACCAGTTGTGGCTGATGTGGCTGGGCTCGGGGGTGATCGGCGGTATCGGCCTGGGCCTGGGCTACATCTCGCCCGTCTCGACTCTGATCAAGTGGTTCCCGGACAAACGCGGCATGGCCACCGGCATGGCGATCATGGGCTTTGGCGGCGGGGCCATGGTGGGTGCACCGCTGGCCACTGCGCTGATGGGGCATTTTGGCAACGAGCACGAAGTGGGCGTATGGCAGAGTTTCGTTGCCATGGCGGCAATCTACTTCGTGTTCATGACGGCGGGTGCCTTGGCTTATCGCGTGCCGCCTACCGGCTGGAAGCCTGAAGGCTGGACTGCACCGGTCAAGAAGGCCAACGCCATGGTTACTGACCGCCATGTGCATGTCAGTGTGGCCTGGAAAACCCCGCAGTTCGCGCTTATCTGGCTGGTACTGTGCCTGAACGTGTCGGCAGGCATCGGTATTCTCGGCATGGCTTCGCCGCTGCTGCAAGAAGTGTTCGCGGGCAAATTGCTGGGTAACGAACTGACCTTCAGCCAGCTCAATCCTGCGCAGCTGGCACAAATTGCCGCGATCGCCGCCGGCTTCACCGGCCTGCTGAGCCTGTTCAATATCGGCGGGCGGTTCTTCTGGGCGTCGTTCTCCGACTATATCGGCCGCAAGAACACCTACTTCGCCTTCTTTGCCTTGGGCGTGGGCTTGTACAGCCTGGTGCCGAACATGGGGCACCTGGGCAACGTTGCGCTGTTCGTGGCCGCGTTCTGCATCATCCTTTCGATGTATGGCGGCGGTTTTGCGACTGTGCCGGCGTACCTGGCGGACCTGTTCGGCACGCAGATGGTCGGTGCCATTCATGGTCGCCTGCTGACTGCATGGGCAGCGGCGGGGGTCTTGGGGCCGGTGTTGATCACTTACCTGCGTGAATACCAATTGGCGGCGGGGGTGGAGCGTGCGGCGGCATACGACATGACCCTGTACATTCTGGCCGGCCTGCTGGTACTGGGCTTTATCTGCAACATGCTGGTCCGCCCGGTGGCCGACAAGCACTTCATGAGCGATGCCGAACTGGCTGCCGAGCGGGCGTTGAGCCATGACAAGGGTGCTGACGAGGCACGTTCGCTGGAATGGAAAGCCGCGCCGGGCAGCCTGCCGTTGGTGTTGCTGGCCTGGGCGGTGGTGGTCGTGCCGCTGGCCTGGGGGGTGTGGGTTACCCTGCAGAAGACGGCGGTGCTGTTCCATTGATGAGTAATACGGCCGGTTGAATTCGCCGTCTGTACCGGCCTTATCGCCGGCAAGCCAGCTCCCACAGGGGCCCCGCAGCGTTCTAGGTGTGTGGAGTACCTGTGGGAGCTGGCTTGCCGGCGATGGGCTGCAAAGCAGCCCCAATTACCCGGTTGTATAGACCTGTAGGGCCATCCGGCCCCGCAATTCCCCGCGTTGCCATATGTCATCCGCGTTTCAAGCTGGCGCGTTCTGGGCCTATAATGGAGCCCTTTTCGCCCAATGATTTTGCGGAGCTGGTGATGGTCGAACGTAAGGCTTCCGTCGAGCGCAATACCCTGGAAACCCAGGTCAAGTGCTCGATCAACCTCGATGGCAGTGGCAAGGCCCGATTCGATATCGGTGTGCCTTTCCTTGAACACATGCTGGACCAGATCGCCCGCCATGGGCTGATCGATCTGGATATCGAGTGCAAGGGTGACACGCATATCGACGACCACCATACCGTCGAAGACGTCGGTATCACCCTGGGCATGGCATTCGCCCAGGCCATCGGTGACAAGAAAGGCATCTTCCGCTACGGCCACGCCTACGTGCCGCTGGACGAAGCATTGTCGCGCGTGGTCATCGACTTCTCTGGCCGCCCAGGCCTGCAGATGCACGTACCTTACACCCGCGCCAGCGTTGGTGGCTTCGATGTCGACCTGTTCCAGGAGTTCTTCCAGGGCTTCGTCAACCACGCCCTGGTCACCCTGCACATCGACAACCTGCGTGGCCACAACACCCACCACCAGATCGAAACCGTGTTCAAGGCATTCGGCCGCGCCCTGCGCATGGCCGTGACCCTCGACGAGCGCATGGCCGGGCAAATGCCGTCGACCAAAGGGTGCCTGTAAATGCAGACGGTAGCTGTAATCGACTATGGCATGGGCAACCTGCACTCGGTGGCCAAGGCGCTTGAGCACGTTGGCGCTGGCAAGGTGCTGGTCACCAGCGACGCTTCGGTCATCCGTGAAGCAGACCGCGTGGTGTTCCCGGGAGTAGGCGCGATTCGCGACTGCATGGCCGAAATCCGCCGCCTGGGCTTCGACAGCCTGGTGCGCGAAGTGAGCCAGGACCGCCCGTTCCTCGGCATCTGCGTTGGCATGCAGGCACTGCTGGAGCACAGCGAAGAAAACGACGGTGTCGACTGCATCGGCCTGTTCCCTGGCCAGGTACGCTTCTTCGGCAAAGACCTGAAAGAAGACGGCGAGCACCTGAAGGTGCCGCACATGGGCTGGAACGAAGTGGGCCAGACCATCGACCACCCGCTGTGGCACGACATCCCCGACCGCGCGCGTTTCTACTTCGTGCACAGCTACTACATCAATGCCGGCAAGCCGGGCCAGGTGGTCGGCCGTGGCCACTACGGTGTCGACTTTGCCGCAGCGCTGGCCGACGGCTCGCGCTTTGCCGTGCAGTTCCACCCGGAGAAGAGCCACACCCATGGCCTGCAACTGCTGCAGAACTTCGTTGCCTGGGACGGTCGCTGGTAAATGAGCAGATCGAAGACCAAGGCCCCGGTCATCACCCTGGCCCCCGAGCAGGAGCGCGACGCGCTCGACACGCTCAAGCGCTTCCTCGAAGACCGTTTCGAGCTGCAGCTGGGGTCGTTCGAGGTGGCTGAGGTTCTCGAGCTGTTCAGCAAAGAAATTGCACCCCATTACTACAACAGGGCGATTGCCGATGTTCAGCTGCACCTCAAGGAGCGGTTCGAGAGCATCGAAAGTGATCTGTGGGCGCTCGAAAAGCCCTGAAACCCTAAGAACAGACAGGTTCCCAAGATGCTGATTATCCCCGCTATCGATCTGAAGGACGGTGCCTGCGTGCGCCTGCGCCAGGGCCGCATGGAAGACTCCACGGTATTTTCCGACGACCCGGTGAGCATGGCCGCCAAGTGGGTCGAGGGTGGCTGCCGCCGCCTGCACCTGGTCGACCTCAACGGCGCCTTCGAAGGCCAGCCGGTCAACGGTGAAGTGGTCACCGCCATCGCCAAGCGCTACCCGACCTTGCCGATCCAGATCGGCGGCGGCATCCGCTCGCTGGAAACCATCGAGCACTACGTCAAGGCTGGCGTCAGCTACGTGATCATCGGCACCAAGGCGGTCAAGGAGCCTGAGTTCGTGGCCGAAGCGTGCAAGGCCTTCCCGGGCAAGGTCATCGTTGGCCTGGACGCCAAGGACGGCTTCGTTGCCACCGATGGCTGGGCCGAAGTCAGCGCGGTACAGGTCATCGACCTGGCCAAGCGTTTCGAGGCCGATGGTGTGTCGTCGATCGTCTACACCGACATCGCCAAGGACGGCATGATGCAGGGCTGCAACGTGCCCTTCACCAAGGCACTGGCTGAAGCTACCCGCATTCCGGTCATCGCCTCGGGCGGCATCCACAACCTGGGCGACATCAAGGCCCTGCTGGACGCCAAGGCCCCCGGCATCATCGGCGCCATCACCGGCCGTGCCATCTACGAAGGCACCCTCGATGTCGCCGAGGCCCAGGCCTTCTGCGACAACTACCAAGGCTGAGGACTGAACCATGGCACTGGCCAAGCGCATCATCCCTTGCCTGGACGTGGACAACGGCCGGGTGGTCAAGGGCGTCAAGTTCGAGAACATCCGTGATGCCGGCGACCCGGTGGAAATCGCCCGTCGCTACAACGAGCAGGGTGCCGATGAAATCACCTTCCTCGACATCACCGCCAGCGTCGATGGCCGCGACACCACCTTGCATACTGTCGAGCGCATGGCCAGCCAGGTGTTCATCCCCCTGACCGTGGGCGGTGGCGTGCGTACCGTGCAGGACATCCGCAACCTGCTCAACGCTGGTGCCGACAAGGTATCGATCAACACGGCTGCGGTGTTCAACCCGGAGTTCGTGGGCGAGGCGGCGGACCGGTTCGGTTCGCAGTGCATCGTTGTTGCCATCGATGCCAAGAAGGTGTCCGGCCCGGGTGAAGAGCCGCGCTGGGAAATCTTCACCCACGGCGGGCGCAAGCCGACCGGGCTGGATGCGGTCGAGTGGGCGAAGAAAATGGAAGGCCTGGGGGCTGGCGAGATTCTGCTGACCAGCATGGACCAGGACGGCATGAAAAACGGCTTTGACCTGGGCGTTACCCGCGCCATCAGTGATGCGCTGGGTATTCCGGTGATTGCCTCGGGTGGGGTGGGTAACCTGCAGCACCTGGCCGACGGCATTCTGGAAGGGCATGCCAGCGCGGTGCTGGCGGCCAGTATCTTCCACTTTGGCGAGTACACGGTGCCTGAGGCCAAGGCCTACATGGCTTCGCGCGGCATCGTCGTTCGCTGATCCATTGATTGGGGCTGCTTTGCAGCCCTTCGCGGGCACGCCCGCTCCCACAGAGACCTCATCAAACCTGTGGGAGCGGGCGTGCCCGCGAAGGGCCGCAAAGCGGCCCGAATTGCCTCAGCCGTGGTTCTTGCCAAGCAACGCGTGGTAAAGCTCGGTATCCCCAAGAATCCCCACCACCCGGTCGTTATCCTGCAACACCAGCTTGTTGCCAGTCTGATAACGAATCTGCAGCGCTTCGCGCATGCCGATATCGGCGTGCACCACGGTCGGCCTGCGCTCCAGCAACTCCACATCCTGCCCCGGTGCCCAGTTCTGCATGTCCAGCCCGTTCTGGCCCTGGCGTGCTCGCTTCAGCGCGCCACCTTCGCCCAGGTCCAGCCACGAATCGATACCCGGGTCCAGGCATACCGAGCCATTGACCCGCTTGCAGTTGTCCAGGCTGCGCATCAGGCTGCGGCCGCACAGCACGTTCAGCGGGTTGGTGTGGGCAACGAAGGTACGCACGTACTCATCGGCCGGGTTGAGCACGATTTCTTCCGGCTTGCTGTACTGGATGATCCGCCCGTCCTTCATGATCGCGATGCGGGTACCCAGCTTCAGCGCCTCGTCCAGGTCGTGGCTGACAAACACGATGGTCTTGCTCAGCTTGGCTTGCAGGCCCAGCAGTTCATCCTGCAGGCCCTGGCGGATCAGCGGGTCCAATGCCGAGAACGGTTCGTCCATCAGCAGGATGTCGGCATCCATCGCCAACGCCCGGGCCAGGCCCACGCGCTGCTGCATGCCGCCTGAAAGCTCGTCCGGCTTCTTGTTGCGCCACTGTGTCAGGCCCACCAGCTCAAGCTTCTCGTCCACCAGCTTGCGCCGTTCCTTTTCCGGGCGGCCCTGCATTTCCAGGCCAAAGCTGATGTTCTCGCGCACCGTCAGCCAAGGCATCAGGGCAAACTTCTGGAACACCATGGCGATGCGCTTGGTGCGCATCATCTTCAGCTCGGCGGGGGTGCAGTGGGCAATGTCGATGTGCTTGCCTTCGTGCTCGACGAACAGCTTGCCGCGGCTAACCGTGTTCAGGCCGTTGATGCAGCGCAGCAGGCTCGACTTGCCCGAGCCGGACAGGCCCATCAGCACGCAGATCTCGCCCTTGTTGATATCCAGGTTGGCCTTTTCGACGCCCACCACCAGGCCGGTCTGCTTGAGGATCTGCTCGCGGGTCTTGCCCTGGTCCAGCAGCGCCAGCGCTTCGCGCGGCTTGTTGGAGAAGATGACGTCGACGTCTTCGAAACGAATGATGCTCATGCCTCACCCCTTACCGGCAGTTCCGGTTGCTTGCAGATACGGTCGAGCATGATCGCCAGCAGCACGATCGCCAGGCCCGCTTCGAAGCCCAGGGAGATATCGGCGGTGTTCAGTGCGTTGACCACAGGTTTGCCCAGGCCGTCAGCGCCGACCAGGGCGGCAATTACCACCATCGACAGCGACAGCATGATGCACTGGGTGACGCCGGCGGCGATGCTCGGCATCGCGTGCGGCAGTTCGATACGGGTGAGCAGTTGGCGGCGCGAGCAACCGAATGCCTTGCCGGCGTCCATCAGCTCTTGCGGCACGTCGCAGATGCCCAGGTAGGTGAGGCGGATGGGCGCGGCGATGGCGAACACCACGGTAGAGATCAGCCCCGGTACCACGCCCAGGCCGAACAGGGTCAGGGTAGGGATCAGGTAGACGAAGGTGGGCACCGTCTGCATCAGGTCCAGCACCGGGCGCATGGCGGTATAGAACATCGGTTTGTGTGCGGCGAGGATGCCCAGCGGCACGCCGATGACAACGCACACCACCGTGGCGAAGGTCACCTGCGCCAGGGTTTCCATGGTTTCCTGCCAGTAGCCCAGGTTGAGGATAAGCAGGAACGACAGGGCAACGAATACGGTCAGCGCCCACTTGCGCTGGATCAGGTGCGCCAGGGCGGCGAACAGGGCGATGAGTACGAATGGGTTGAACCAGGTCAAGGCGCTGGTGACGCCATGGATCATGAACTCCAGGCCTTGCGCGATGGCGTCGAAGTAATTCGCGCCGTTCTGGGTCAGCCACTCGACGAACGACGCGATGTACTGACCCAGGGGTATTTTCTGATCGATAAGCATGATAGCGAGCTTCCACCTGCATAGATTGAAATCAACCCGGGGCAGGCACGGTCCTGCCCCGAGGTAGCGCTATTGCGTATTTCGTTATTGCGCCAGCTTCGCCTTGGCCGCCTCCAGGCCAGGTTTGCCATCCACGGTGGTCACGCCGGCCAGCCAGGCATCCAGCTTGCCTGGGTTGTCCTTGAGCCATTTCTTGGCGGCGGCCTCGGGTTTCATCTTGTCGTCCAGGACATAGCCCATCATGGTGCTTTCATCCTTGAGCTCGAACGACAGGTTCTTCAACAGCTGGCCAACGTTGCTGCACTCCTGCGCATAGCCTTTGCGGGTGTTGGTCAACACGGTCGCCTTGCCGAAGTCGGGGCCGAAGAACTCGTCCCCGCCGGTCAGGTACTGCATCTTGAACCGGGTGTTCATCGGGTGCGGTTCCCAGCCCAGGAACACCAGCGCTTCGCCGCGTTTCTGCGCGCGCTCGACTTGCGACAGCATGCCGGCCTCGCTCGATTGCACGATCTTGAAACCGGCGTCCTTCAAGCCGAAGGCGTTCTTGTCGATCATGCTCTGGATGGTGCGGTTGCCATCGTTGCCCGGTTCGATGCCGTAGATCTTGCTGTCCAGTTCCTTCTTGAACTTGGGAATGTCGCTGAAATCCTTCAGGCCCTTGTCGTAAAGCGCCTGGGGCACGGCCAAGGTGTACTTGGCGTTTTCCAGGTTGGCGCGCACCGTTTCGACGGTGCCGGCGTCGCGGTACTGCTTGATGTCGTTCTCCATGGTCGGCATCCAGTTGCCGAGAAACACGTCCAGGTCCTTGCCGGTGGCCAGCGACTTGTAGGTCACCGGTACCGAGATCATGGTGGTGTGGGTCTTGTAACCCAGTGCTTCGAGCACAACGCTGGTGGTCGCGGTGGTGACTGTGATGTCGGTCCACCCGACATCGGAGAAACGTACCGTCTGACACTGCTCGGGCTCGGCGGCCTGGGCCAGCAAAGGCGCAGACAGCAACGCAACCAGCAACAGCGAGGGTGAACCTTTCATGGATGGACTCCTGTGATTTTGTCTTCGGGTTCGCGTGGGTCGCCGGGCTTTCTGGAGGTCCGGTCGACCAGGCCTGCAGAGGGCAGGATGCGTGGCCGTGCTTTACGAGTCGCTTTCGATAATCCTCCAGCGCCGGGCAATCGCCTACAGGTGGGGTCGTAACCAGTACGGAACGGGTCGTATCCAGTATGGGCGATGTCGCTTATGGATTTTTCCACCCCCTCAGCCGCATTTTTACGTCACCAGGCCACCGGAAAACGGCGAGATGAGGGTTGCTCTCCCTGTAAAAACCGTGCGGCGCTGCTGGACAAAAGTACGTCGGTTGCAGACGGCGAGGGTGCCGGTAAAAGCCCGATGATGCTGGCATTCAAGGCGGCCCGCTGTTTGAGCCTAGCAGCTGCCCCGCCGTGCGCATGGCGCGCACAGACAAGCCCAGCAAGAGGTGAATCGACAATGGCCATCAGCGTGTTCGACCTGTTCAAGATCGGTGTCGGGCCCTCCAGCTCCCACACCGTCGGCCCCATGCGTGCTGGCGCCCTGTTCGTTCAGGGCCTGCGCGAACGCGGCGAGCTGGAGCGTGTCAAACGGATCGAAGTGCGCCTGTACGGCTCGCTGTCCGCCACCGGGGTTGGCCACGGCACCGACAACGCCACCATCATGGGGTTGATGGGCGAATGGCCGGACGCCATCGACCCTACCCAGATCGTGCCGCGCATCGCCGACCTGCGCGAAACCAACACCCTGCAACTGGACAAGCGCCTGCCCATCGAATTCGTCTGGGCTCGCGACATGCTGCTGCTGGACGAGAACCTGCCGTACCACCCCAATGCCATGACCCTGATTGCCGAAGGCGAGCAGGGCGAGCTGCACCGCGATACCTACTACTCGGTGGGTGGCGGCTTTGTGGTCGATGCCGCGCAGGCCGCCAGCGGCGTGCTGGACGCCGACCAGACGGTGCTGCCGTACGACTTCAACAGCGCCGCCGAGTTGCTGAGCCTGTGCAAGCAAAACGACCTCAGCGTGTCGCAATTGATGATGGCCAACGAGAAGGTCTGGCGCAGCGAGGAAGAGATCTACGCTGGCCTGCACAAGCTCTGGGACGCCATGCAGGAATGCGTCAACAACGGTCTCAAGTACGAAGGCACGTTACCTGGCGGGCTGAACGTGCGCCGCCGTGCCGCCAAGCTGCACCGCAGCCTGCAGGAAATCGGCAAGCCCAACGTGATTGGCTCGACCATGAGCGCCATGGAGTGGGTCAACCTGTTCGCCCTGGCGGTCAACGAAGAAAACGCCGCCGGCGGGCGCATGGTCACCGCGCCCACCAATGGCGCAGCCGGCATCATCCCGGCGGTGTTGCATTACTACATGCGCTTCAGTGATGAAGTGGACGAGTCCAGCGTGGTCGACTTCTTCCTCGGTGCTGCTGCGGTGGGCATCCTGTGCAAGAAGAACGCGTCGATTTCCGGGGCCGAAGTGGGCTGCCAGGGTGAGGTTGGCTCGGCCTGTGCCATGGCCGCGGCCGGCCTTGCCGAAGTACTGGGTGCAACGCCGGCACAGGTGGAGAACGCCGCTGAAATCGCCCTGGAGCACAACCTTGGCCTGACCTGCGACCCGGTCGGCGGGCTGGTGCAGGTACCGTGCATCGAGCGCAATGCGATTGCTGCGGTAAAAGCCATCAACGCGGTGCAAATGGCCCTGCGTGGTGACGGCGAACACTTCATCTCCCTCGACCAGGTGATCCGCACCATGCGCGACACCGGGGCCGACATGCACGACAAGTACAAAGAGACCTCGCGCGGTGGCCTGGCGGTCAGCGCCATTGAATGCTGATTGCTTGATCTGACCTCAAGGGCCTCTTCGCGGGCTTGCCCGTTCCCACAGGTACTGCATTGCTCTCAAGGGCAGTTCTGCACCAGTGGGAGCGGGCGAGCCCGCGAAGAGGCCCTTGAATGTTTTCAGTGCACCAAGCCCCATTGCAGTGCATGGCCTATGCTGACCGATCGTCGGGTGTCGTTATCAGTGCCTGTATTGTCGGTGACACTCAAGAGTGTCGTTTCTGGGCAACCTACACTGCGCGTGTCACCAAATTGCTCAGCCGTTACACGCGCGGCGCCTAGCACGCCCGTTTGCGTACCCCAGGCCAACTCGATCAAAGCACCTGATTTGCCCAACAAAGGCGTCGTTTTCAGGTTTTTTTGGATAGCCGTTCAATTTCAGGCACGGCGTTTGCGTTGAGATTGGCAACCGAGCCCCAGCACACGAAACCGGGGCCATAACAAGAAATCAGTGCCCGCCTGAGGCACACCCTGCATTTGTGTGAGGAGAAATCGCGATGACGTCGTACACCTCCGGGAACCCAACCCAGAACCGCACAGCACCCCAGTCCATCGGGTTTCTTCTATTGGACAATTTCACCCTGATTTCCCTGGCATCGGCCGTCGAGCCGCTGCGCATGGCCAACCAGCTGTCCGGCCGCGAGCTGTACCGCTGGCACACGCTGACCGTCGATGGCGGCCAGGTGTGGGCCAGCGATGGTTTGCAGATCACCCCGGACGCCGCCATCAACAACGCACCACCCATTGATACCGTGATTGTCTGCGGGGGTGTTGGCATTCAGCGTTCGGTCACCCGTGAGCACGTTACCTGGCTGCAATCGCAGGCCCGGCAGTCGCGCCGGTTGGGTGCCGTGTGTACCGGCAGCTGGGCGCTGGCCTGTGCCGGCCTGCTGGATGGTTTTGATTGCAGCGTGCACTGGGAATGCCTGGCCGCGATGCAGGAGGCCTTCCCACGGGTGAACATGAGCACCCGCCTGTTCACCCTCGACCGCAACCGCTTCACAAGCTCCGGCGGCACCGCGCCGCTGGACATGATGCTGCACCTGATCAGCCGCGACCACGGCCGTGAACTGTCGGCGGCGATTTCCGAGATGTTCGTCTACGAGCGCATCCGCAACGAGCAGGATCACCAGCGCGTACCGCTCAAGCACATGCTCGGCACCAACCAGCCGAAGCTTCAGGAAATTGTGGCGCTGATGGAGGCTAACCTCGAAGAGCCGATCGACCTGGACGAACTGGCGGTGTACGTGTCGGTGTCGCGTCGCCAGCTTGAGCGGCTGTTCCAGAAGTACCTGCACTGCTCGCCATCGCGCTACTACCTGAAGCTGCGCCTGATCCGTGCGCGGCAGTTGCTCAAGCAAACGCCGATGTCGATCATCGAAGTGGCTTCGGTGTGCGGCTTTGTGTCCACGCCGCACTTCTCCAAGTGCTACCGCGAGTACTTCGGCATTCCGCCGCGTGATGAGCGCGTGGGTTCCAATACTGCGCAGCAGGTGGCAATGATGCCGATCCCGCAGGCCATGACCCTGTCGCCGCACAGCGGACCGATGGCGGCCCTGAGCCAGGCCCGCAACGAGTCGACGTTTGCCAGTGTAAGGCTCTGATAACGCGTCGCCTGCTTCGCGGGCACGCCCGCTCCCACAGGTAAGGTGCAATCCTCGAGATTTGTGCCGTCCCTGTGGGAGCGGGCGCGCCCGCGAAAAGGCCAACATAAATCCAGATGTTGATAATGATTCTCGAGTGCGGGTAACATCGCCGCCCCCGAAACACTCTGGCATACCCCCCCGTGGCGGACGACAAACTCCAGATCTACCTGGCCCACCGGGCGGCATTGCTCGACTATGCCGCGCCGATCGTCGGCTGCCGCGCCCGCGCCGAGGATGTGGTGCAAGAAGCCTGGTTGCGCTTCAGCCGCCAGCAGGGCGATGCCGACATCCGCCACCCGGCCAGCTACCTGTATCGCATCGTGCGCAATCTGGCGCTCGATCACACTCGCCGGACCGCCACCGAGAAAGTCCAACCCGGTGGTGACGAGATACTCGTCGAGCTGCCCTCGGCCAGCGCATCCCCCGAGCAGGTCGTTACCCAGCAGAACGAGCTGGCTGCCATCAGCCGCGCCCTTGAGGCACTGCCGCAACGCACCCGCGTAGCATTCGAGATGCATCGCCTGGGCGGCCATACCCTGCAGGAAGTAGCCTGCCACCTGAATGTCTCCGTCAGCCTGGTGCACCAGCTGGTGCGCGATGCCTTGAGCCACTGCATGGCATGCCTGGAGGATGACCTGTGAAAAAACACCAGGCTGGTGCGTCTTTTGCCGAACGGGGTAACTCTGTGCGACCCTGCGCGCCCTTCAGCCCTCAGGAGACTTGCCCGACATGACGTCAGCAGCCCCCACCTCCAGCCGCCGCGAGCAGGCCCTGGACTGGCTCCTGCGCCTGCAGCAGTCGCCTGATGATCCTCAGCTGCGGGGGGCGTTCGAGCAATGGTGCGCCAGCGACGCGGCCAATTTCCAGGCTTACCAAAAGGCCGAGCGTGTCTGGCAACTTACCGGCCAGTTGGCGCCGACCACCATCGAACTCTGGCCCAAGGCCGAAGTGCTGCCGCTGCCGTTGCCGATCAAGCGCCAATCCAGCCGGCGTTGGTGGCTGGGTGCGGCCGTTGCAGCTTGCTTGCTGGTGGCCGTCGCGCCGTCCTTGAGCCTGCGTTTGCAGGCCGACTACCGCACCGCCCAGGGCGAAACCCGTGACATCACCCTGGCCGATGGCAGCGTGGTGCAAATGGACAGCGATACCGCCATTGCCGTGGACTACAGCGGTGATCATCGGGATGTGAAGCTGCTGGCTGGCCAGGCGTTTTTCGAGGTGATGCCCGACAAGGCCAAGCCGTTCCATGTGCGTGCCGATGACGTGAAGGTCACGGTCACCGGCACCGCGTTCAACGTCGAATTGCGCCCAGGCAGGGTAGGGGTGGATGTGCAGCATGGATCGGTACGGGTCGAGGACACTGCCGATGCGCAGGTGCTGGCCAATGCACTGACGGCTGGGCAGCGCCTGCGGTATGCCGATGGCCTGGTGCAGCTGCGTGCCTTTGTGCCATCGCAAGCGGCGGCTTGGCGGCAAGGGCAGTTGATTGCCGATGACCAGACGGTGGCCGAGGTGGTGCAGGCGCTGGCAGGGTACGTACCCGGCAAGGTAATGCTGCGCGACGATTCCCTGGGTACCAAGCGAGTGACCGGGGTGTACGACCTGCGCAAGCCCGAGGCTGCGTTACGCGCAGTTGTCCGGCCCCATGGTGGCCAGGTGCGCAGCTATGGGCCCTGGCTGTTGGTCCTCGATAAACCTTGAAATCCCCGGGGCCGCGGTGCGGCCCATCGCCGGCAAGCCAGGCTCCCACAGGTACTGCACAGGGCTTGAGGTCAATGCGCTCGGTGTGGGAGCTGGCTTGCCGGCGATGGGCTGCGCAGCAGCCCCCAGATCCCGACCCCAAAAATAATTTCAGAAATTTCTGAAAATTCCCCGCACTGCCCCGTCTTCTCCCCCGCGCGCAACAACTGATAGCGATTCGTATTCAATTTTGCTGCCCGGCGAGTGTCCGGGGCGGGGATGTGGGATGACTCAAACAACAAGCCGGAAGCCGCGTAGTGCGCGGGGTTGGTCGTTGCGCCTGAAAAATGTGGCAGGGGCAAGTGTGCTCGGCCTTTGCAGTGCCTGGGTGACGATGCCGACACAGGCCGAAGAGGTTGCCAAGCCAAACGCCGAACTGGCACAGGTCCACGTTTTCGACATTCCGGCACAAAAGCTGGCCATTGCCCTGATCAACTTCGGCCAGCAAAGCGGCTTGCAGGTCAGCGTCGACCCCGACCTGCTCGATGGCCTGCAATCCACCGCCATCAGCGGTCAGCTCAGCAGCGAGGCGGCACTGGCGCAACTGCTGCTGGGCACCGGCATCACCTGGGACTACGAGTACGGCGCGCTGATGTTCCGCCTGCTGCAGGCCGACGCTGGCGCAATCGAACTGCACAACACGATGATCCTCGGTGATACCGAGGAGAACAGTTACATGGGCGCCACGGTCATCGACCGCAAGGCCATTCAAGCCTTCCCTGGGGCCAACGGCGACATCACCACGATCCTGCAGATGCACCCTAACGTGCAGTTCAGCAGCGACCAGAAAAGCTCCAGCACCCCGGGCGAGATCGACCCCGCCGACATCAGCATCAACGGCGCCAAGTTCTACCAGAACAACTTCATGATCGATGGCATTTCGATCAACAACGACCTTGACCCCGGTTCGCACACCTACAACGATACCCGCCAGTTCGATTCCACGCCCAGCCGCTCCCACGGTATCGCCCTGGATGCCGACCTGCTGGAAGAGATCAAGGTTTATGACAGCAACGTGCCGGTGGAGTACGGCGGCTTCAATGGCGGTGTGGTCGATGCCATCACCCGGCGGCCAACCCAGGATCTGCATGGCAAGATTTCCTATGCCATGAGCCGTTCCGAATGGACCCGCTACCACATCAGCGGCGAAGACAAGGAAAGCTTCGAGAATTCCTCCAGTGAACAAAGCCAGCCGGAGTTCAAGAAGACCACCGTACGCGGCACCCTCGAGGGCCATTTCAACGAAGACTTCGGCGCGCTGCTGAACTTTTCCCAGAAGCGCTCCTACCTGCCGCTGCGCACCTACAAAAACGGCTACAACAGCCCCAACAACGACAACGAGCAGGAGCAGACCCGTGCCCTCGACAACTTTCTGCTCAAGACCTACTGGAACATCAACGACCGCCTGACCCTGGACACCTCGATCGTCTACGCCCCCCAGGAAAACACCTACTTCCGCGAGGACAGCCGCGACTCGGGTTTCACCAACATCAACGGCGGCTGGCAGGCCTCGTTCAAGACCGTCTACGAAGGCGACAGCGCCCGCTGGACCCAGCAACTGGCGTTGACGGACCTGTATGCCTCGCGTGATTCCGACAGCGACGAGTACTACAACTGGTACTGGTCCACCAGCAAGGACTGGGGCAACCCGGACCGTGCCACCGCGCGTAGCCAGCAAGGCGGCTACGGCAGCTTGCAGCAAACCCAGCGTGGCCTCGACTACAAGCTCAAGGCCGACTGGCAGACCTTTGCTGTCGGGCCGACCCAGCACAGCTTGAGCACCGGGCTTGAGCTCGGCTACCAGCGCGCCACGTGGGAGCGGGAAGACGATGCGGTGGCCTATACCACCTTCAAGCGCGACAACGGCGCATCTTGCGGCAGCGACCGAGCGTGTTCCATCGGTACCCAGCTTAGTGGTGACAATCGCCAGTACGCCTCGGCGATGATGGTCTACGGCGCCGGCCGTTTGCAGCTGGACCAGAAGAAGTACGCCCTGTTCGTGCAGGACGAGATCGGTTACGAAAGGCTTACCCTTCGCCCGGGGCTGCGCTTCGAGGGTGACGACTATATGGAGAAGAAGTCCCTTGCCCCCCGCCTGGCGGGTGACTACGACTTTTTCGGCGACCGCAGCACGGTGCTGGTGTTCGGCGCCAACCGCTATTACGGGCGCAACCTGTTCAAGTACCGGCTGGCCGACGGCCGCGACAGCCTTACCGCCCGTTATACCCGCGTCCAGCAGGCCGACGACTGGACACTGGCCAGCCGCAACCAGAACGCGAGCCAGTTCCGCAGCATGGACATTCCCTACGATGATGAGCTGATGCTCGGTATCAACCAGCAGTGGTTTAACACCGACTTTCAACTCAAGTACATCAATCGCAAGGGTCATGACCAGATCTACCGTACGCAGCCCTACTACAGCCTGGATGAAGCGGAGATCCCGGCCGGCTACAGCAAGAACTACTTCGTCTACCTCAACGCCGGAACCAGCGAGACCGAGAACATCAGCCTGACAGTCACACCGCTGCAACCGTTGCAGTTCCGTGGCACCCGCACCAGCGTGCAGCTGGCGCTGGACTGGTCGCAGAGCAAGGGCGCCCACGGCTCCACATACGAAGCGGGGGTGGATCGCGAGGAGATGGATAACGAGCCGGTGTACTACGACGGCAAGCTGGTGCCTTACGAGGAACTGCCGGCCAGCGACTTCAACCGCCCCTGGACCGCACGCCTGGTGACTATTACCGATATTCCCCAGTGGCACCTGTCGGTGAGCAACTTCTTCCGCTACCGCGGTCCCTACGACCAGGTGGTCAAGGTCAGCCCGGACGCCGAAGTCGACGGCAAGACCTACAGCCGCTACGAAACCGTCGCCACCCCCGGCGCACCCACCTGGGACATGCGCCTGGCCTGGGACATCCCTACCGGCAAGGACCAGGCGTTCTTCGTCAACGTCGATATCACCAACGTCACCGACCAGGTCAACAAGATCGCCAGCCGCACCTCGACCAGCGTGGTCAGCTACGAAGTCGGCCGCCAGTACTGGCTGGAAGTTGGCTACCGCTTCTAACACCTTATAAAAAACCGTGGATACCTTGATGAAAAAGCTCATCGCGGGCCTGCTCGGCCCGCTGTTGCTCGGCGCCTGCGCCACGTTGCCCGAGGCCGACGCGCCGCTACCCTGGGATGCCCAGGTTGTGCACGGCCAACTGGCCAACGGCCTGGCCTACCGGCTGGTGCGCGACACTTCGCAGCCTGGCCGGCTCGACCTGCGCCTGACGGTAAAAGCCGGCTCGGTGGACGAAGCCGACGACCAGGTCGGCGTGGCGCACATGGTCGAGCACCTGGCGTTTCACAGCCGCGCTGGCGGCCAGCAGAAGCTGCGCGAACGCATGGCCGGGTTCGGCTGGGTGCAGGGCCGTCACTTCAATGCCGTGACCAACTACGAGCGCACCCAGTACCTGATCGGCCCACCGGCCGGCGTGCGCCAGGCACCGCAGGCGTTGCAGGCCCTGAGCGACCTGGCCTTCGCCCGCGACTACAACGCCCAGGACCTGGAGCGTGAGCGGCCGATCGTGATTGAAGAATGGCGCGGTGGCCTGGGTGTGGCCCAGCGCATGAACGAGCAGCGTACGGCCTCCCAACGTGTGGGGTCACGCTACCCTGGGCACCGCACCATCGGCAACGAAGCGGCAATCCGCTCGGCCAGCCTGCAGACGCTTCAAGCGTTCCAGAACCGCTGGTACCTGCCCAACAACATGGTGCTGTCGGCGGTTGGCGACTTCGACCCTGCGACCATGCGCGCCCAGATCGAAAAGGCATTCGGTGCGGCCAAGGCTGGCGAAGTGCCGGGCCGCGAGCAGCGCGAGCTGCCGCTGGACCACACGCTGAAAGTGTTCCGCCTGCAAGACCCGCAATCGGGCAGTAACCAGGTGGCGATGCTGTTCCGCCTGCATGAACCGGACAGCCGCGGTACCACACGTGCCGCATTGCGCGAGCGGCTGATCGACCGGATGACCCTCGCCGCCATGCTCGATAGCCTGCGCCGGCAATCTCTCGATACCGGGGTGCGTAGCCTGGTGGTGCAGAAAACGCTGATCGGTGAGCACTCCACTGTGCTCGGCATCGCGGCTGGCGTCGAGGGCCAGGCCCATGACCAGGCACTGCAACAATTGCTGACCGAGACCGAGCGCCTGCGCCAGCACGGTTTTAGCGAAACGGACCTTCAACGTGAGCGCGATCATATTCGTGCACTGGGCGACAAGACCCTGGCCAAACAGGCATCGCGAACCTTCGAGCAATGGGTGGAGCAACTCAACAATGCCGCTGTGCAGGGCAATGCCGTCACTGACCGGCATGCTACCGCAGCGCGCTATCTGGAGGTGCTAAGCAGCATCACACGCGATGACCTCAACGACCGTCTGTGGCGCTGGCTCGCCAGCCCTGATCGGGTATTGCAGGTGAGTGCGGCGGGTAGTTCCACGGTGGCCCTGCCAAGCGTTGCGCAGGTCGAGGCACGTCAGGCGAAGCTGGCCGCAACAGTGCTGCCGGCGCCCGTGCAGGTGGCACCGGCAACCGTCTCGGTACCGAGCCTGGAAATGCCGGCTGCGCCGCCAGCGGCATCTATCGTCGAGCGCAAGGCCTTCCCGGAGCAACAGGTGGAACACTGGCGCCTGGCCAACGGTGATCGGCTGGTCTGGCTGAAGCGCAATGGTCCGGAAGGCAAGTGGCTGTTCCAGGCCGATTCATCCGCTGGTTATCACCTTGCCGGCACCCCGGCCTGGCGCCTGCAAATGGCCGCGCAGTTGGCCATGCACAGCGGCCTGCCCGGGATGGATCGGCAGGCCCTGGCAACCTGGCGCCAGGAGCAGCAGGCCACACTCGGTTTCGACCAGCAGCCCCAGCGCCTGCAGCTCAACCTTGGCGCAGCGCCGGAACAACTGCTGGCGCTAATGCAGAGCTATCGGGTAAGCCAGCTGGCCAGTATCGACCAGGATACGTTCAGCACCACGCGTGATGTATTCCTGCTGCGCCTGCGCAGCCGGCCGGACGACGTACGTGGGCTGCAGGAAACCCGGCAGCGTGTGCTCAAGTACGGTGTCGATCACTGGCAGTCGCCGGACATCAGCGCCCTTGAACAACTGACTGTCGACCAGCTGAATGCCGACTGGAAGCGCCTGGCGAGTGCGCCGGTGACCTATTACCTGATGGCGGATGCGGCGCCGCAATCGCTGCAAAAAATGGTCAGTGAACTGCTCGCAACCATCCCGCGTGCTACACCGCTGGCCAGCCAGACGGCCCTGCAACAGCCTGGCCAGCGCCGCGATGACCTGGCGATCGCACTGGAACCACGTGTCGTGTTGCAGGCCAGCAGCTATCAGCCCCAGGCCTGGAGTCCTGAAGCGGCAGCACAGGTCGCGGTGTTGCGTGACCTGGCCAACCAGCGGCTGAAAGCACAGCTGCGTGGCGAGGCTGCCGGCGTGTATCGCTTGCGCTTCGAGAGTGAACTGAACGCCGACACCCAGCGCATCGAGAGCAGCCTGAACTTCACCTGCGACCCGGCACGTGTCGACGAGCTGTGGGCCATGGCCCAGAAGACCCTGGCCAACCTGCAGCCGGATGCCCAGTGGCTGGTCAGCGAGCGGGCCGAATTCCTGCGCCAGGAGAGCAAGCGCCGCGACGACCCGCAAACCCAGTTCAAGCGCCTGATCCTTAGTGACCGCCGCTGGCACGACCCGCGTTACCTGCAGACCCAGGCGCAACTGCCTGAAGCGTTGACCTTGCCTGAAATGCAGCAGCAGGCCCTTCAGCTGTTCCCCCGCGCCAACCAGGTGCAGCTGCGCCTGTTGCCCTCGGCGGCGGCACTGGAGCAGGCACTGTGAAAACCCTGCGCACCTTCTACCGCCTCAGCCGCCCGTTCTGGCGCGACCGCCAGCAGTGGCCGGCCTGGCTGATGCTGGCGGCGGTGATCGGCCTGGGGCTGCTGGTGGTGCAGATCAATGTGCTGATCAACAGCTGGAGCAAGACCTTCTACGACACCCTGGCAGCGTTCGACACGTCCGGCCTGTATGGCCTGGTCGGCGAGTATGCGCTGTATCTGGGCAGCTACGTGCTGATCGTCGTGGCCATGGACTACATCCGTAAAGGGCTGGAGCTACGCTGGCGCCGGGCAATGACCGGGCGCCTGACCGACGCCTGGCTGGCCGACCAGGCCTTCTACCGCCTGGGGCTGACCGGCGAGCCGGACAACCCCGACCAGCGCATCGCCCAGGACATCGACCTGATGGTTGGCCTGAGTATCGAGCTGGTGGCGTCGCTGGTGATCAACCTGGCGCAGGTTGGCGCGTTCATGGTGATCCTGTGGAACTTGTCGGGGGTGCAAACCTTCAACCTGTTCGGCGAAACCTTCACGATTCATGGCTACCTCGTGTGGATCGTGCTGGCCTACACCTTGGCCGGCAGCTTGCTGACGCACCTGATCGGTAAGCCGCTGCATGCGTTGAACTACGAGCGCGAACACCGCGAGGCGGATTTTCGCGCCAGCCTGCTGCGCAAGCGCGACCATGCCGAACAGATCGCCCTGTACCGTGGCGAAGCGGTTGAGCGTGAACACCTGGCTGAGCGGTTTCGCGCCATTGCCGACAACTGGCGGCAACTGATGGGTCGCGAGCGTAACCTCAGCCTGTTCACGGTGTCCTACGAACGCCTGAGCCTGATCATCCCGGTGTTTGCCGCGTTGCCGGCATTCATGGCCAAGGCCATCACCCTGGGTGGGTTGATGCAGATCCGCAGTGCCTTCAACGCAGTGCATGGCTCGCTCAGCTGGTTCATCAAGCTCTATCACAAACTGGTGCGTTGGAGCGCGGCGTTGCAGCGCCTGGAGCAGTTCGAGCAGGCCATCGCCGCCAGTCGTGAGCAGGCCACGGTTGCTGCGCGAGGTGATTGCCTGTGCACACGGGGCCTCACGCTTTGCCGGCCAGATGGCAGTGCGCTGCTGCGTGACCTGGACCTGCGCGTAGGGCAGGGGCAATGGTTGCGCCTGGGTGGGCGCAGCGGTCTGGGCAAGTCGACCTTGCTGCGCACCTTGCAGGGGTTGTGGCCCTACTGCCTGGGTAACTGGCAGCTGCCACCAGGGCGTAGTTTGCTGTTGCCGCAGAAACCCTACATGCCGCACATGAGTCTGCGCGCGTTGCTGGCTTATCCACAGGTGCAGCCGGTTGACGACGTGTTGCTGGTGGATGTACTGGGCAAGGTGGGCTTGGGCGGGTTGATCGGGCAACTGGACAAGCAGGCGGAGTGGGAGCGTGTGCTTTCTGGCGGAGAGCAGCAACGGTTGAGCATGGCGCGGGCGTTGCTGTACAGGCCAGATACCTTGTACCTGGATGAGGCGACCAGCCAGCTGGACCTGGGCAGTGCGCTGGGGTTACTGGAGATGCTCAGGCGGGAGTTGCCGGGCTGTACGGTGGTGGGGGTGACTCACCAGGAGGGCCTGGCCGGCTTGTTCGATCAGACCTTCGAGCTGGAGAAACGGGTAGAGCCTGCATAAACCAGTGCCGGCCTCTTCGCGGGCATGCCCGCTCCCACAGGTACTGCGCTGCCTTCAAGGCCAGTGAAAAAACTGTGGGAGCGGGCGTGCCCGCGAAGGGGCCGGATCAGGAGAAATCAGGCGCGCCGGCTGAACTGGGCCAGCGCTGGCAACAGTTGCTTGTCGATCGCCTGGCGCACGGCCGGCAAAATGGTCGCGCTACCGGTATACATCTGCTCGACCATGCCCTTCAGCGCCCGCGCATTAGGCTCGGTCAGCCCCCGCACCACCGCTTCGCAAGCCTGCTCGGCACTGGCTCCGGCCGGAATATCAAACCCGCGTGCGCGCAAGTGGCCGGCGAGGTCGTCCTGGTCAATCAAGTCCGCATGCATCATGGCTGTTGTCCCTTTTATCGCTAAGAGAGTGCTGCTGTGATTTACGACCGATTCTGTGACGCCTGCGACATACCCGCAACAACAGAATGGTGACATGGCTGCTTTGGCTAAGAACAGGTCGTTTACGGCTAAATCGACTGATCTGGAAGTGCGCACACTCAGGCCATCTACCCGCAACGGAGGGTTTGGTCACCCTCGTTCATGCACAGTGGATGTTGCTCGCTCTTGGCCCCGGATGCTCACGGCTTTCCGGGGTTATTTTTTTGCAAGGCCAATCACACGGCCTACATGAACGGGCGCTTGAAGCTGACGCTGTTCGTCCACTAGTCCCTGTAGTAACGCAGTGCTGCTTTCGCTGAACGGCGCCGACGTTGGCCCCGCCAAATCTACATGCAACAGCATCTGCTCACTGGCCGCCAGCGCCTCATCGAACCCGGCCCGGTGCAGGCTGTGATAGACGTGCAGACGCTTGCGATCAAAACCGATGATCTGCGTCTGCACCCATACCTCGGTGCCCAGCTTTACTTCATGCAGGTAGTTGATGTGCGCCTCCAGGGTGAACAGTGAGTTGCCACTTTGCCCACGGCTGTCGGCATCCAGGCCGATGCGCTCCATCAGCGCATCGGTGGCATAGCTGAAAATCAGCAGGTAGAAGGCATCGCGCAGATGCCCGTTGTAGTCGACCCAGTCCTCCTGGACTGGGGTGCGGTAGGTGATCAGTGCGGGCATCGTGGCCTCCTCAATCGCTGAACGACATGCCGTGCTTTTCCTTGCTGCCCTTCACGGCTTCAAGCACTGCCAGCAGCGTGTCATCACGATAGCGTTCCAGTGCGGCGATGCTACGGTCACCCAGTTGCTCAGAGGTGCCGTCCACCACATCGTCGATCAGCTTGTCGGTCAGTTCCGGTGCTGGCAGGTAGGTCCAGGGCAGTTTCAGCGCCGGGCCGAACTGCGACATGAAGTGGCGCATGCCCGCGTCGCCACCGGCCAGGGTGTAGGTGAGGAAGGTGCCCATGAACGACCAGCGCAAACCGGCGCCAAAGCGGATCGCGTCGTCGATTTCACCGGTAGTCGCCACGCCGTCGTTCACCAGGTGCAAGGCCTCGCGCCAGAGCGCTTCGAGCAGGCGGTCGGCGATAAAGCCGGGCACTTCCTTGCGCACGTGCAGCGGGCGCATGCCAAGGGCGGTATAGATGGTCTTTGCCGCCTCGATGGCTTCGGGCGCGGTACGGTTGCCACCGACGATTTCCACCAGCGGCAGCAGGTACACCGGGTTGAACGGGTGGCCTACCACGCAGCGCTCGGGGTGCGTGGCAGACTCGTAGAACTCGCTGGGCAGCAGGCCGGAGGTGCTGGAGCCGATGATGGCCTCGGGCTTGGCTGCGGCGCTGATTTTCGCGTGCAGGTCGAGCTTCAGGTCCAGCCGCTCTGGCGCGCTTTCCTGGATGAAGTCGGCGTCGCGTACGCATTCCTCGATGGTGGCGACGAACTTCAGGCGGTCTTGCGAGGCACCTGGCGCGAGGCCTTGTTTCTCCAGTGCTGGCCAGGCATTGGCAATACGCTTGCGCAGTGCCTGTTCGGCGCCAGGGGCCGGGTCCCAGGCGATCACGTCCAGGCCGTGGGCCAGGGCGCGGGCAACCCAGCCGCTGCCGATCACGCCGCTACCCAGGGCGGCGAAGGTCTTGATCTCGGTGATGAAAGGCATATCGAGTCCTCAGACTAAATTGAATTCTTCGTGCAAGCGCCAAGCCCTGTGGGAGCGGGCGTGCCCGCGAACATCGGCAAAGCCGATGCCATCCACCGCGTCGCCTGCTTCGCGGGCCTGCCCGCTCCCACAGAGGGGACTGGCACAGCTGCAATCGTTGATGGCTTCAGCGGCGCTTGAGGTTCATTTTTTCCCGGCCCTCGGCCGGGGTCAGTACACGGGCGCCCAGGCGCGAGATGATCTCGACTGCGCGTTCGACCAGTTGGCCGTTGCTGGCCAGCACACCACGGTCCAGGTACAGGTTGTCTTCCAGGCCCACCCGCACGTTGCCGCCCAGCAACACGGCCTGTGCGGCCATCGGCATCTGCATGCGGCCGATGCCGAACCCTGCCCAGGTCACGTTGGCCGGCAGGTTGTCGACCATGGCTTTCATGGTGGTGGTGTCGGCCGGCGCGCCCCACGGGATGCCCAGGCACAGCTGGAACAGGGGGTCGTCCAGCAGGCCTTCCTTCATCATTTGCTTGGCGAACCACAGGTGGCCGGTGTCGAAGATTTCCAGTTCCGCCTTTACGCCCAGTTCGGTGATGCGCTTGGCGCCGGCGCGCAGTTGGGCGGGGGTGGACACATAGATCGAGTTGCCGTCGCCGAAATTGAGGGTGCCGCAGTCGAGGGTGCAGATTTCCGGTAGCAGGGCTTCGACGTGGGCCAGGCGCTCCAGCGGGCCGATCAGGTCGGTGCCGGTGCCGAACTCCAGGGGTGTTTCACCCGGGCCGATTTCCAGGTCGCCGCCCATGCCGGCGGTGAGGTTGACGATGATGTCCACGTCGGCTTCGCGAATGCGTTCCATCACTTCGCGGTACAGCGCCACATCGCGGCTGAAACGGCCGGTCTGCGGGTCGCGGACGTGGCAGTGGACCACGGTGGCGCCTGCCTTGGCGGCTTCTACCGCGGCTTCGGCGATTTGCTTGGGGGTGACTGGGACAAGGTGGCTTTTCGAGGCGGTGTCGCCGGCACCGGTGAGGGCGCAGGTGATGATGACGTCGTGGTTCATGGCGGGTTCCTTGTGGTGTCTGTGCTGGCCTTTTCGCGGGCATGCCCGCTCCCACAGGATCAACGTGAGCCTGAGTGCGGCGCTGTACCTGTGGGAGCGGGCGCTCCCGCGAAAGGGCCCTGTCAGTTGGCGGTGAGCTTGAGGTTGTCCGCAGCCGGCTTGCCATCGAAGGTGGTCACACCTTCAAGCCAGCGGGCCTTGTCCTCGGGGTGGTCTTTCAGCCACTGGCGGGCCGACTCAAGCGCGTCCTTATGGTCGAGCAGCGGCTGCATCATGCGGCTCTCGTCCTCGGCGCTGAAGTTCAGGTTGGCCAGCAGGCGGTGGGCATTGGGGCAGCGGTCGGCGTAGTCCGGCGCGGTCACTGTCCATACCGTTGCGCGGCCTTCGTCAGGGCCGAGCGCATCCTGGCTCTCACCCAGGTAGGCCATGTCGATGTTCACGTTCATCGGGTGCGGCGCCCAGCCGAAGAACACCACGGCCTCCTTGCGGCGCACGGCGCGGTCGACGGCGGCGAGCATGCCGGCCTCGCTGGACTCGACCAGCTGGAACTTGCCCAGGTCGAACTGGTTCTTGGTGATCATTGCCTTGATCTGGGTGTTGGCGCCGGAGCCCGGTTCGATGCCATAGATCTTGCCGCCAAGCTCCTTCTCGAACTTGTGGATGTCGGCGAAGGTCTTCAAACCCTTGTCGTAGAGGTATTTGGGCACGGCCAGGGTGGCGCGGGCGTCCTCCAGGCTTGGTTTCTCCAGTACCTTGACCTGGTTGGCGTCGATGAACGGGGTGATGGTCTGGGTCATGATCGGGTTCCAGTAACCCAGGAACATGTCCAGGCGTTTGTCGCGGATGCCGGCGAAGATGATCTGCTGCGAAGCGCTGGTCTGTTTGGTCTGGTAGCCCAGGCCATCGAGCAGCACCTGCGCCATGGCGCTGGTAGCGATGACGTCGGTCCAGTTGACCACGCCCAGGCGGACGTTCTTGCAGGCCGCAGGTTCGGCGGCGTAAAGCGGGGAGGTGGCGATGCTGCTCAGGGCAAGGGTCAACAGGCTGCGGCGGATCAAGCTGTGCATGGTGGCTCTCCATCGGCAGTGCATATTGTTATGGGGTTCCGACCTCTCTGGGCCGTGTGAACACGCTACGCTGCAACCAGGGTGAAAAATCGCACCCTGGCGACCAACACTTGCACGGAGGCGACCACCTTTGCCGTGGAGCATGTAATGCCGCACATCATTCATTTCCTGCTGTTACCCGGCTTCTCGGCCATGGGCTTCATCAGTGCCCTGGAACCGCTGCGGGTGGCCAACCGCTTCAAAGGCCCGTCGTACCGCTGGCAAGTGCTGAGCCTGGATGGCGGCGCGGTGCAGGCCAGCAACGGCATGTCGGTGAACGCCGATGCGGCGCTGGCGGCGGGCGAGCCTGCCGGCATCTTGCTGATCGTGGCCGGCTTTGATCCGCTGGCCTGTTACGGGCCGGCGCTGCAGCAGGTGCTACGCCGGCTGGACCATGACGGGGTGATACTGGGTGGTATCGATACCGGCGCCGTGGTGCTGGCCGAGGCCGGCCTGCTCGACGGCCACCGCGCCACCGTGCACTGGGAGGCGCTGGAGGCCTTCAAGGAAAACTACCCAAGCTTGCAGGCCACCCAGGAGCTGTTCGAGATCGACCGGCGGCGCATTACCTGTGCGGGTGGCACTGCCTCGATCGACCTGATGCTCGACCTGATTGCGCAAGCCCACGGCAGTGAGTTGGCGGTGCAGGTGTCGGAGCAGTTCGTGCTCGGGCGTATCCGTCAGCGACAGGACCACCAGCGTATGCAGATTGCCAGCCGCTATGGCATCAGCAACAAGAAGCTGGTGAAAGTGATTGGTGAAATGGAGCGCAATACCGAACAGCCGCTCAATACCCAGGTGCTGGCTGAGGCGGTGCAGGTGACACGGCGGCAGTTGGAGCGGCTGTTCCGTGTGCATCTGGACGACACGCCAAGCGGGTTCTATCTGCGCCTGCGGCTGGACAAGGCGCGGCAGTTGTTGCGCCAGACCGACATGAGTGTGCTGGAGGTTGGGGTGGCGTGCGGGTTCGAGTCGGCTTCGTACTTTACCCGTTGTTATCGGGCGCGGTATCAGCGTTGCCCGCGGGAGGACAGGTTGGCCAGGGCGGTGTGAGTTTGCCTGTACCGGCCTCTTCGCGGGCACGCCCGCTCCCACAGGTACCCCACAGTACTCAAGCCCTGTGCAGTGCCTGTGGGAGCTGGCTTGCCGGCGATAGGGCCAGTGCAGGAAAGCGAGATCTCACTGCTGACCAATGGACTGCAAATACTCCGACCGGTCATCACTGCGCTGTGCCACGCAGGTATCCCACGCCGCCTGGAACGCTTTGCTCCCCGGCTTCTCGGCAAATGTCTCAACCTTGCAATCAGCATCACGCAGCTGCGTCCACAGCTTCTCGGCTGCATCCATACGCCCCACCAGCGCGGTAGCCTGGTCGCCTTCGTCGGCATACTGGTCGCGAATACGCTGGATCAAGTCATCGTAAGCCGCTTTCAGCTCCCGCTCGGCAGTCTGCTTGTTGAACGCAGCGCACGCGTAGGTCTGCTGGTCGGTCTCGACGTTATCGCAAGGCGTGCTTTCTTCCTCGCCGGCCTGCGCGCCTGATACGACGGCCAGCAGTACCAGCCATGCCAATGATTTCATCCGTTTTCTCCTCAACAGGCTGACGAATCGCAGGGATTCTCGCTCAGCCGAAGGCAAGGCGGTAGCTCCCTGACGAAATGTTCATCAAACGGCCGGAAACGTCGTTATCGAGACTGTCTCTCATCGCCACGCCGCATGCCAGAGCGCGTGTTGTCGCGCATTGACGCTTTCGGCAAACCCCCTGTCGTTTTTGCATCGGGGCGTCGTTGGGCACAGGCATATGCTGGCCCCAAAGCGCCGGCAGAAGATTCGGCGCGGCCCAAATCAACAAAGGGGACAGCCTGATGAGCCCAGCCGAACTTCACGCCGACAGCATCGTCATCGACGGCCTGATCATTGCCAAATGGAACCGCGAGCTGTTCGAGGACATGCGCAAAGGCGGGCTGACTGCGGCCAACTGCACAGTGTCGGTGTGGGAAGGCTTCAAGGCCACCGTCGACCAGATCGCTGCCAGCCAGAAGCTCATCCGCGACAACAGCGACCTGGTGATGCCGGTACGCACCACCGCCGACATCCGCAAGGCCAAGGAACTGGGCAAGACCGGCATCCTCTTCGGCTTCCAGAATGCCCATGCGTTCGAAGACCAGATCGCCTACGTGGACGTGTTCAAGCAGCTGGGCGTGGGCATCGTGCAGATGTGCTACAACACCCAGAACCTGGTGGGTACCGGTTGCTACGAGCGTGACGGCGGCCTGTCGGGCTTCGGCCGTGAGATCGTGGCGGAAATGAACCGCGTCGGCATCATGTGCGACCTGTCCCACGTTGGCTCCAAAACCTCCGAAGAAGTCATCCTCGAATCGAAAAAGCCGGTGTGCTACTCGCACTGCCTGCCCTCGGGCCTGAAAGAGCACCCGCGCAACAAGTCGGACGAAGAGCTGAAGTTCATCGCCGACCACGGCGGCTTTGTTGGCGTGACCATGTTCGCGCCGTTCCTGGCCAAGGGCATCGACTCCACCATCGACGACTACGCCGAAGCCATCGAATACACCATGAACATCGTCGGTGAAGACGCCATCGGTATCGGTACCGACTTCACCCAGGGCCACGGCCAGGACTTCTTCGAGTACCTGACCCACGACAAGGGCTACGCCCGTCGCCTGACCAACTTCGGCAAGATCATCAACCCGCTGGGCATCCGCACCGTGGGCGAATTCCCCAACCTCACCGAAACCCTGCTCAAGCGCGGCCATTCCGAGCGCGTGGTGCGCAAGATCATGGGTGAGAACTGGGTCAACGTCCTCAAGGACGTCTGGGGCGAGTAAGCCGCTCTCCAAGCCTGATAGCCCCTGCCAGCAACGCCGGGGCACCCACATAAAAATTTTATGGAGTTGAGTTTCCATGGCCAAGATCGCCCCGCAATTGCCAATCGAAGTCGACAGCGAGACCGGTGTCTGGACCAGCGACGCCCTGCCGATGCTGTACGTACCGCGCCATTTCTTCGTCAACAACCACATCGGCATCGAGGAAGTGCTGGGCGCCGACGCCTACGCCGAGATCCTCTACAAGGCCGGCTACAAGTCCGCCTGGCACTGGTGTGAAAAAGAAGCCGAGTGCCATGGCCTGGAAGGCGTGGCGGTGTTCGAGCACTACATGAAACGCCTGAGCCAGCGTGGCTGGGGCCTGTTCGAGATCCAGGACATCGACCTGGACAAAGGCACCTGCAGCGTCAAGCTCAAGCACTCGGCGTTCGTGTACGTGTACGGCAAATGCGGCCGCAAGGTCGACTACATGTTCACCGGCTGGTTCGCCGGTGCCATGGACCAGATTCTCGCTGCCCGCGGCAGCAAGATCCGCACCGTGGCCGAACAGGTCTACGGCGGGTCGGAAGAAGGCCACGAAGATGGCCTGTTCGTTACAAAGCCGTTGTAAGCCGGAGATAGCGTCATGGCATTCGAAGCAATGTTCCAGCCGATCCAGATCGGCAAACTGACCATCCGCAACCGCGTGCTCAGCACCGCGCACGCCGAGGTCTACGCCACTGACGGCGGCATGACGACCGACCGCTACGTGAAGTACTACGAAGAAAAGGCCAAGGGCGGCATCGGCCTGGCGATCTGCGGTGGTTCGTCCGTCGTGGCCATCGACAGCCCGCAGGAATGGTGGGCCTCGGTCAACCTGTCGACCGACCGCATCATCCCGCACTTCCAGAACCTGGCCGACGCCATGCACAAGCATGGCGCCAAGATCATGATCCAGATTACCCACATGGGCCGTCGCTCGCGCTGGGACGGCTTCAACTGGCCGACCCTGATGTCGCCGTCGGGTATCCGTGAACCCGTGCACCGTGCCACCTGCAAAACCATCGAGGTGGAAGAGATCTGGCGGGTGATCGGCAATTACGCACAAGCGGCACGTCGCGCCAAAGAAGGCGGCCTGGACGGCGTGGAACTGTCGGCCGTGCACCAGCACATGATCGACCAGTTCTGGAGCCCACGGGTCAACAAGCGTACCGACGAGTGGGGCGGCAGCTTCGAAGGCCGCATGAAGTTCGGTATGGAAGTGCTCAAGGCCGTGCGCGCCGAAGTCGGTGACGACTTCTGCGTGGGCATGCGTATCTGTGGTGACGAGTTCCACCCCGACGGCCTCAGCCATGAGGACATGAAGCAGATTGCCGCGTATTACGACGCCACCGGCATGCTCGACTTCATCGGCGTGGTCGGCTCGGGTTGCGACACCCACAACACCCTGGCCAACGTCATCCCCAACATGAGCTACCCACCGGAGCCGTTCCTGCACCTGGCGGCCGGCATCAAGGAAGTGGTCAAGGTACCGGTGCTGCACGCACAGAACATCAAGGACCCGAACCAGGCCACGCGCATTCTGGAAGGCGGCTACGTGGACATGGTCGGCATGACCCGTGCGCACATGGCCGACCCGCACCTGATCGCCAAGATCAAGATGGGCCAGATCGACCAGATCAAGCAGTGCGTCGGTGCCAACTACTGCATCGACCGCCAGTACCAGGGCCTGGACGTGCTGTGCATCCAGAACGCCGCGACCTCCCGTGAATACATGGGCGTGCCGCACATCATCGAGAAAACCACCGGCGTGAAGCGCAAGGTGGTAGTGGTAGGCGCCGGCCCTGCCGGTATGGAAGCCGCTCGTGTGGCGGCCGAACGTGGCCACGACGTGACCCTGTTCGAGAAAAAGGACCAGATTGGCGGGCAGATCACCATCGCCGCCAAGGCCCCGCAGCGTGACCAGATTGCCGGTATCACCCGCTGGTACCAGCTGGAGCTGGCGCGCCTGAAGGTTGACCTGCGCCTGGGCACCGCCGCCGACGTGCCGACCATCCAGGACCTGCGCCCGGACGTGATCGTGCTGGCAGTGGGCGGCCACCCGTTCGTTGAACAGAACGAGCACTGGGGCGCTGCCGAAGGGCTGGTGGTCAGCAGCTGGGACGTGCTCGACGGCAAGGTTGCACCGGGCAAGAACGTGCTGGTGTACGACACCATCTGCGAATTCACCGGCATGTCCACGGCAGACTTCATTGCCGACAAAGGCAGCCAGGTCGAGATCGTCACCGACGACATCAAGCCGGGCGTGGCCATGGGCGGTACTACCTTCCCGACCTACTACCGCAGCATGTACCCGAAAGAAGTGATCATGACCGGCGACATGATGCTGGAAAAGGTCTACCGCGAAGGCGACAAGCTGGTGGCGGTGCTGGAGAACGAATACACCGGTGCGAAGGAAGAGCGGGTAGTTGACCAGGTAGTGATCGAGAACGGCGTGCGCCCTGACGAAGAGCTCTACTACGCGTTCAAGGAAGGCTCGCGCAACAAGGGCCAGATCGACGTGGAGGCGCTGTTCGCCATCAAGCCACAGCCGATCCTCAGCCAGCCGGGCGAAGGCTACCTGCTGTACCGCATCGGCGACTGCGTGGCCCAGCGCAACGTGCATGCGGCGATCTACGACGCCTTGCGCCTGTGCAAGGACTTCTGATCGCACTGTCGGCACACACCGGCCCCTGTGGGAGCGGGCGCGCCCGCGAAAGCGTCAGCATGAACAACAGAGTTGTCTGATCTGACGCATTCGCGGGCACGCCCGCTCCCACAGGGCCGGTGCAGGATTCCAGGGGCCTGAACCCCTTGCAACCGTTGTTGTGGGAGCCTCCCATGTTGAACACCCTTCTACCCATCCTGCTGTTCGCGGCCCTTGGCCTGGCAGTGCTCGGCGCCCTGCGCCGGGTGCGCATGTGGCGCCGTGGCCGGGCCGCCAAGGTCGACCTGATCGGCGGCCTGCTGGCCATGCCGCGCCGCTACCTGGTGGACTTGCACCACGTGGTCGAGCGCGACAAGTACATGTCCAAGACCCACGTGGCCACCGCGGGCGGCTTCGTGCTGTCGGCGGTTTTGGCGATCCTGGTGCACGGCTTCGGCCTGCAAAGCAAAATCCTTGGTTACGCGCTGTTGGTCGCCACGGTGATCATGTTCAGCGGCGCCATCTTCGTCTTCAAACGCCGCCTCAACCCGCCTTCGCGGCTGTCAAAAGGCCCGTGGATGCGCCTGCCGAAGAGCCTGCTGGCGTTCGCGGTGAGCTTCTTCATCGCCACCTTGCCGGTTGCCGGCATCCTGCCCGCCAACACCGGTGGCTGGGTGATGGTCGGCATCCTTGGCCTGGGCGTGCTGTGGGGCGTTTCGGAGCTGTTCTTCGGCATGACCTGGGGCGGCCCGATGAAGCACGCCTTCGCCGGTGCCCTGCACCTGGCCTGGCACCGCCGCGCCGAACGCTTCGGCGGCGGCCGCTCCACCGGCCTGAAACCGCTGGACCTGGAAGACCCGAACGCGCCGCTGGGCGTGGAAAAACCGGCAGATTTCACCTGGAACCAGCTGCTGGGCTTCGATGCCTGCGTGCAGTGCGGTAAGTGTGAGGCCATGTGCCCGGCCTTTGCCGCCGGCCAGCCGTTGAACCCCAAAAAGCTGATTCAAGACATGGTCATCGGCCTGGCCGGTGGCACCGACGCCCAGTTTGCCGGTAGCCCGTACCCAGGCAAGCCGATCGGTGAACACGGCGGCCACCCGCACCAGCCAATCGTCAATGGCCTGGTCGATGCCGAAACGCTGTGGTCGTGCACCACCTGCCGTGCCTGCGTCGAGGAATGCCCGATGATGATCGAGCACGTCGATGCCATTGTCGACATGCGCCGCCACCTCACCCTGGAAAAGGGCGCCACCCCGAACAAGGGTGCCGAGGTGCTGGACAACCTGATCGCCACCGATAACCCGGGCGGCTTCGCCCCGGGCGGTCGCATGAACTGGGCAGCCGACCTCAACCTGAAATTGCTGTCTGAAGTAAAAACCACCGAAGTGCTGTTCTGGGTCGGTGATGGTGCCTTCGACATGCGCAACCAGCGCACCCTGCGCTCGTTTGTCAAAGTGCTGAAGGCTTCGGGCGTGGACTTTGCCGTGCTCGGCCTGGAAGAACGCGACAGCGGTGACGTGGCCCGTCGCCTTGGCGATGAAGCGACCTTCCAGCAACTGGCCAAACGCAATATCCAGACCCTGGCCAAGTACAGGTTCCAGCGCATCGTCACCTGCGACCCGCACAGCTTCCATGTGCTGAAGAACGAGTACGGCGCCTTGGGCGGTGATTACCAGGTGCAGCACCACAGCACCTATATCGCCGAACTGATCGCAGCCAACAAGCTCAACCTCGGCCAGCACAAGGGTGGCAGCGTCACCTACCACGACCCGTGCTACCTGGGCCGCTACAACGGCGAATACGAAGCCCCGCGTGAAGTGCTCAAGGCGCTGGGTATCGAAGTGCGCGAGATGCAACGTTCGGGCTTCCGTTCCCGCTGCTGCGGCGGTGGCGGCGGTGCGCCGATCACCGACATCCCGGGCAAGCAGCGTATCCCCGACATGCGCATGGACGACATTCGCGAAACCGAGGCCGAGCTGGTGGCCGTGGGTTGCCCACAGTGCACCGCCATGCTCGAAGGTGTGGTCGAACCGCGCCCACAGATCAAGGACCTGGCCGAGCTGGTGGCTGACGTGCTGATCGAAGAGGAATCGCCCGCCGCCCCAAAGCCGCAAGCGGCCAAACGTGAACCTGCGGAGGTGCATTGATGAGCGACATTATCCGCCGCGACCCACGCGCCGAGTGGATCGCCCGTAACCGCCTGCACCCGCTGCATGCGGCCATGCAGACGCAACAGACCAGCTGGATGGGGCCCAACGGCCTCATCCGCAAGAACCCCCACGCCATTGCCGCAGGCTTTATCGGCCCAGCCGGCATCAAGCGCATCGACCGCAGCGGCGCCCAGCAGGGTACTGGTGTGGGCGGGCGGCGCACGGCCGCGGCCGAGGTCAAGTTGCCGCTGCACCAGGTGCCAATGCCTGCGTTCTACATTGCCGTGGTGCCCGACATGGTCGGTGGCCGCCTGAGCAGCCACGACCGCGACCTGCTCGGCCTGGCCCACAGCCTGGCCGGCAGCGAAGGTGCCGTGCTGGCGGTGGTGTTTGGCGAACACAAGGAAAGCAACTTTTCCACAGCCGGCGTCGACCGCCTGCTGGTCATCGAAGGCGAGGCGTTCGAAGGTTATGCGCCGGAGCAGTTGGTGCAAGGCTTGCGGGCTGTGGATAACCAGTTCACCCCGCGCCACTGGCTGCTGCCCGACAGCCGCACAGGTGGCGGCGAATTGGGTCGCCGCCTGGGTGCCGCGTTGGGCGAGCGCCCGGCGACGCGGGTGTGGCAGGTCAAGGACGGCCAGTGCATCGGCCGCGCCGGTGCCGGCCAGCAAGACCTGCAACGCGCCGTGCCACGCCTGATCCTGGCGGCGGCGGAGTGCGCCGAGCCGGTCAGCGAAACCCGTCACGAAGCCTTGCCGGTGGAGTTGTCCACAAGCGTGGCGCGCAGCTTGTCGCGCATCGAAGACCTGGGCTCGGTGGCCGTGGACCCGGCCACCATTGCCATGGCCGAGGCCGAGTTCATTGTTTCGGGCGGTAACGGCGTCAAGGACTGGGACCTGTACCACCAGGCCACCGCAGCGCTTGGCGCCACCGAAGGCGCCTCGCGGGTGGCGGTGGACGACGGCTTCATGCCGCGCAACCGCCAGGTGGGTGCCACCGGTACCTGGGTTACCGCACGGGTCTATGTGGCTGTGGGTATCTCGGGCGCGATCCAGCACCTTCAAGGCATCGGTGCCTGCGACAAGGTGGTGGCGATCAACATGGACCCAGGCTGCGACATGATCAAACGGGCCGACCTGTCGGTGATTGGCGACAGCTCGGCGATTCTCAAGGCATTGATCGAGGCTGTGGACAACTACCGCAGCGGCGGCCAACGCGACGCGGCATAAGGGCACGAGTATGAGTACCAAAGTGATCAGCCTGGTTTCCATCGGTGCCCACCCAAGCTCCGGCCGCGCCCGCCGCGCCGAGCAGGATGCCCGTGCGGTGGAACTGGGGTTGCAGCTGGCTGGGGATAACTTGCAGGTGGTGCATGCCGGCGACCCGCGCGAAGAGGCGCTGCGCGCTTATCTGGGCATGGGCCTTGACCACCTGGACGTGCTGGAGCAGCCGGCCGGTGCCGATGTACTGGGCGTGCTGGGGGATTACCTGCGCGACGCCGGGGCACAGCTGGTGCTGACCGGCAGCCAGGCCGAGACGGGCGAGGGGTCGGGCATGTTGCCGTTCCTGCTGGCTGAAAAGCTCGGCTGGCCGTTGATTGTAGGGTTGGCCGAGGTTGAGTCTATCGAGAACGGCACTGCCCAGGTATTGCAGGCGCTGCCACGTGGTCAACGGCGTCGGCTGAAGGTGCGTTTGCCGTTGCTGGCGACTGTGGATAATGCAGCGCCCAAGCCGCGCCAAAGCGCTTTTGGCCCTGCGCGCCGGGGTGTGCTGGCGGCGCGCAATGTGGCCATCGTCGACGATGAGCTGCTGGCCGATGCCGAGTTGCAACCGGCCCGTCCTCGGCCCAAGCGGCTGAAGGTGATCAAGGCCAAGAGTGGTGCGGACCGCATGAAGGCGGCCACGGCCAAGGCCAGTGGCGGTGGTGGCAAGGTACTGAAGGATGTTTCACCGCAGGAAGGCGCCGAGGCCATCCTCAAGCTGCTGGTGGAAGAGGGCGTATTGCGCTGAAACCCGCACTGGCCTCATCGCCGGCAAGCCAGCTCCCACAGGATTACTACTGCCTTCGGGCCTTTTGCAATACCTGTGGGAGCTGGCTTGCCGGCGATTGAGCCTGACAGGCTAATGATGTGGCTTGGCCACATTGAACGCCCAACAACCCAGCGCCTCGCTCACTGGCTCGAACAACACCCGTTCCCCCTTCGACAACACCACATTCATTGCGGCGCAGCGCAAAACCAGATAATCCCTACACTGCCCTTCGGCGCTGATAACCCCAACCCCCCGCCCTTCATCGAACCACTTCACAATCCCCTCCTGGCGGCTGTGCATAAGTCATTCCTGAGTAATGCCAAAGTAGTGGCTACCACCCAATCACATTGATTGAATTTGTGAAACTGGCAGAAATATCAGGTGGGCCTCGGTTTTGCCCACCGAATCTGTTCGCCAAGGTGTGGATAAAGTGTTGGTGCATGGCTGTGGGCTTTATATGGCGAGGCTTGCAGGGGTTTGATCATAAAGTGACCAGTCTTCGTTGGACGGATTCAGAGCAGATAGCTATGGCGGTGCCAGGTTTTGCCCACAATCGCTGTTGGCTGCTCTGTGGATAATCTGTTCGGTACTATCTGAAACCCGCGCAGGTCGTGGCTTGTGAAGAATTGATCAAAAAATAATCAAATTGAGTGGGTGGTCTTCTGATCCATGATTATCAAGGTCTTGAATCGCTTATCCACAACCCAATCGCCGGACTTTCTCGTTTTGCCCACAAACTCTGTTGGTGTTTCTGTGGACAAGATGTATGAACCTCGCTGTAGCTCAACAAGGCTGGGGCCTTGCGGGAGTTGGTGAAAAAACGATCAGTTCCACCTGATAATTGTGCCAGTACGAAACTGTGGGGCTTGGCGTTAAGTTATCCGAGAACATTGAAGGAACTGTGGATAACCATGGCACGCGCTTACTCACCCTATGGTGTAACTCGGGGTCTCCGCCCGACGACTATGCTGGCTTTTTGCGGCCAACGTCGTGATCCGCTTTCGGAGAGCTATCCATTGGGAAATGGTTATCGTCACTACAGCCCTGCGCTAATGCGATTCCTGAGTCCGGACAGCCATAGCCCGTTTGATCGCGGAGGCATCAATGCTTATGCGTATTGCGCAGGTGACCCCGTTAATCGAACCGACGAGTCGGGGCGGTTCTGGATCAAGCTTTTTACCCACTTGGCTTTTGGCTCAAGTGCAATAGCAGGTACGGGAAATATGGTTGTTTCGCGTATGAGGGCGAGGATCAACAACGTTCCACTTCCGAATGGCGTTGTCGAACCAGCCCTGCCGAGACTTCATCCTCACGTGGCTGCTGCTGCAAATGTTCTTGATACCTACGCTTACGCCACTTCGATAATTGTGCGTGGACCGCATCTAGCGGATACCTTCAATCCTGGGTCCATGGCAAATCTTCAGCCGGTACTCAACGGGGCCGACCTGGGACGTGCAGGGGCTGGATTCCTGGGCTTCGCAGCCCTACCCATGAATGCCAGGCATGAGTGGCGTCGTGCGGGTGTACGAGGCATGCCTAGAGGGCGACTGATCGGCGACGCCTTACTGGATGCATACGGCCTGAGCTATATGTGGCAAGGGGTGCAACAAGTCGGTAGGGCAGTGAGTACAGCCGTATCGGGCGCTTTCAGGGGACTTGTCGGGATGGTCAGGGGGCGTCGCAGGGCGGGTGATGTCGAGGCAGGTATCGACTAAACCGCTGGAGAACCCCGCCGCCGCACATGTGTGCATTGGCGGGTATTTCGGTTACTGCGCCTGCACTTCCTTCAGATACGGCGCCGGCTCAGCCCCCAGGTTGTTCAGCATCCGTCCGCTGTACCAGTCAATGAAGTTCACCACCCCAAACTCGTAGGTTTTCGAGTACGGCCCTGGCTGGTACGCCGTGGAGTTGATGCCACGCTGGTTCTCTTCCGCGAGGCGGCGGTCCTGGTCGTTGGTGGCGTCCCACACCTTGCGCATGCGTTCCGGGTCGTAGTCCACGCCTTCCACGGCGTCCTTGTGCACCAGCCACTTGGTGGTGACCATGGTCTCCTGGGCGCTGATCGGCCACACGGTGAACACGATCATGTGGTCGCCCATGCAGTGGTTCCACGAGTGCGGCAGGTGCAGGATACGCATCGAGCCCAGGTCCGGGTTCTTGATGCGGCCCATCAGCTTCTGGCAGGCCTGCTTGCCGTCCATGGTCATCGACACGGTGCCCTTGAGCAGCGGCATGCGCACGATGCGGTTACGCAGGCCGTGGCTCTTGTGCAGGTACGGGATTTTCTCGGCGTCCCAGGCGGCGGCAGAGGCCGCCACGTGGTCCTTGAACTCCTGGCTGGCGCGTGGGTCGTTGGTGTCGTCCCACTCCAGCAGGGTTTGCAGCAACTCCGGGTGCGAACCGCTGCAGTGGTAGCACTCGCGGTTGTTTTCCAGCACCAGCTTCCAGTTGGCCTTTTCCATCAAGGTGGTTTGCACCGCCACCTTGGTGTTCTCCATGTCGTACGGTTCCATGTAGTGCTCGAGGGTGGCCAGGAACTCGTCGATGGCGGGCGGGTTCTCCGCCAGGCTGATGAAAATGTAGCCACCGGCAACCTTCACGTGCACAGGCTTGAGGCCGTATTCCTTCATGTCGAAGTCGGCACCCATTTCGGTGCCGGCGAACAGCAGGCGGCCGTCCAGTTCGTAGGTCCACTGGTGGTAATGGCACACCAGCTTGGCCACCTTGCCCTTGTCGCTGACGCACAGGCGCGAACCGCGGTGGCGGCAGACGTTGTGGAAGGCGTGCACCTTACCTTCGGCGCCACGTACCACCAGGATCGGGTTCTTGCCGATCTGCAAGGTGATGTAGTTGCCTTTCGCCGGAATTTCGCAGGTCATGCCGGCGATCAGCCATTCTTTGTGGAAGATCTCCTGCATGTCGATCTGGAACAGACGCTCGTCGGTGTAGAAAGGCTGGGGCAGCGAGTAGGTTCGCTCGCGGGTCTGCAACATCTCGGCGGTGGCCTTGCGTGCAGGTTCCAGTGGATCGCCCAGGCTCAGGGTTGCGGTGACGTCCATCGTGTATTCCTCGGGGCCGTGTGCGGCCGGCAAAAGGTGGCTAATCGTTGTTGTCGCCGCAAGGCTGCTTAAGCGGCTTTTTGTTTGAACAGCAGGCTGGTTGTTTTGCCGTGGAGTGTGCGTCCGAAGCCGCCGCGAACCGTATCCATGGGCGACATGGCCGATGTGAATTACGACGCGCCAGCCCTTGTAGTGCGGGGCTGGTCGCGATAAGCACGCCGATGTCGCTGGCAGGAATGTGCGTCGCCCTCGGCTTGCGCATTATCCAAGCCATAAAAAGGCCAATAGTCGGCTGCTGGAGATGAACATGTCCGATACCTTCCTCAATCCGGTCACCACCCAGACCTGGGCCAACGGCCGCCACATCGTGCGCTGCGTCAAGGTCATCCAGGAGACCTGGGACGTGCGCACCTTCTGTTTCATGGCCGACCAGCCGATCATGTTCTTCTTCAAGCCCGGGCAGTTCGTTACCCTGGAGCTGGAGATCGAAGGCAAGCCGGTGATGCGCTCCTACACCATCTCCAGTTCGCCGTCGGTGCCCTACAGCTTCTCGATCACCGTGAAGCGTGTGCCGGGCGGCCTGGTGTCCAACTTCCTGCACGACACCATGCATGAAGGCGCCGAGCTGCCGGTGCACGGCCCGGTGGGGTTGTTCAACGCCATCGACTTCCCGGCCGGCAAGACCCTGTACCTGTCGGGCGGCGTCGGCATTACCCCGGTGATGTCGATGGCGCGCTGGTTCTACGACACCAACGCCAACGTCGACATGGTGTTCGTGCACAGCGCCCGTTCGCCGAAGGACATCATCTACCACCGCGAGCTGGAACAGATGGCCTCGCGCATACCCAACTTCAGCCTGCACATCATCTGTGAGAAGCACGGGCTGGGTGAGCCATGGGCGGGTTATCGCGGCTACCTCAACCAGCGCCTGATGGAGCTGATCGCGCCGGACTACATGGAGCGCACGGTGTTCTGCTGCGGCCCGACGCCGTACATGACTGCCGTCAAGCGCATGCTCGAAGCGGTCGGCTTCGACATGAAGAACTACCACGAGGAATCGTTCGGGGCCACGCCGCCAGAGGCCAAGGCCGACGCAGTGGAGCATGCCGAGCAGGCAGCCGATGCGCCGGAAGTGGATGCGTCGGACCTAAACCTGGTGGAGTTCATCGGCAGCGAGAAGAGCATTCGCGTCGCCCCGGGCGAGACTGTGCACGCGGCGGCTGCCAAGGTTGGGCTGATGATCCCGAAAGCCTGCGGCATGGGAATTTGCGGCACCTGCAAGGTGCTCAAGCTGGGTGGCGAAGTGGAGATGGAGCACAACGGCGGCATTACCGAAGAAGACGAAGCCGAGGGCTATATCCTGTCGTGCTGCAGTGTGCCGAAAGGGGATGTGCGGATCGATTACTGATCCGAAATTGCAGGGGGCTGCTGCGCAGCCCATCGCCGGCAAGCCAGCTCCCACAGGTACTGCACAAGCCTTGAAAGCTGCACGGTCGGTGTGGGAGATTCTATGGTTTTAGGGAAGTTTTTTAAGCGGCTTTTGATCGATACTCGTCTCCGCTTTTCAGTAGGGCAAATACTACTCGCGCCAA